>NZ_MAEV01000008.1:0-146637 GCF_002013385.1 Mycobacterium sp. D16R24
ATTTTCGCGAGAAACCGTCCGATTCTCGATGAACAGGCGGAGGCTAAACGCAATCGGCGAAACGGACTTATTGGAGTCATTGTCATCGTCGCGATACTGGCCGCCATCGGAGTGGCATTCGTCAATACGAGTGGCATGAAGACCTACGTGCTGCACCTTCGGGCCTCGGGTGGGCTGCGCGCCGGCGACGACGTCCGAATCGCCGGCATCTCGGTGGGCAAGGTGTCGAGCGTACGCATCGATAAATCGCTGGTGGAGGCCACCTTTACGGTGGATCACTCGGTGCCGGTCGGATCCGATTCGCGGGTAGATATCCGGATGCTCACCCCGCTCGGTGGGCACTATGTGGCCCTCTACCCCGAGGGCTCGACCCCGCTGGGGAAAACCCCGATTCCACCCGAGCGCACCAGCATCCCTTTCGAGATCAATGAGCTGTTCCAGAAGTTCACGCCCGTGGTCAAGAAGGTGGACGCCAAGGTTATCCACGACAGCCTGATGGAAGTCGCGAATGCAGTGGACAAGTATCCCAACGGTTTACGTGACTTCTTCGACTCGTCTCAATCACTCATCAGCGCACTTGAGCCGACCACCGAGGACTTCCACGCCACCCTGAACTACGCGAACGAGTACCTCCGTGCCTTCAAGACGGGCAAGGAACAACTCGCCAAGATCGTCACCACGCTCTCCAAAATCGGCGCCAAATACGGCAACAGCACGACCGATCTGATCGAGGTGTTCGCCCTGTTGCGGGAGCTCCTCCGACTTTTCAACCGATTCACCACCGCATACGCGCGCGATTACGAACCCATGCTCAATGGACTGGACGACATCGTCGACACCCTCACCAAATATCCCGAAAAGCTCGGTAAGGCCGCCGAACAGTGGGGCCAACTCGTCGGGGTCGTGCTGCCCATGCTCAGCGGCAACGGCATCACTATCAACGAGAACGACCGGGTGATCCCCGGGCAAGACGTCTGCCTACCCCACTTCTTCAGGTTCTGTTGAGGCCCTTGATGACACAGCCAGTATTTGTCCAGAACATCCTGACTCGCCTCGCTGGCATGCGCCGCGGTGCGCGGGCGGCCCTGGTGACCGCCATCGGCGTAGCGCTTGTTGCGGTGGTGGCAGTTGCCGGAATCTTCGGCGCTCGCACCGTCCTGCCCGCCGTCAAGAACATGGTGATGCCGTACCTGGGAAATGCCCATATCCCGTTGTTGGACAACACCAGATCGCTCTGCGCAGACTTCCGCGACGGGTCCGGGCTGTACAAGGGCAACAAGGTCCTGCTCCTCGGTGTCGAGATCGGGACGGTGACGGCGGTCACCAACACGCCCGACCATGTCGAGGTCGACTTCGAGATCCCCGACGACATGGACCTGCCTGCCGATGTGGGTGCGGCAAGCTATTCACAATCGGTGATCACCAATCGCAGCATTGAACTGACCCGGTCGTGGAGCGAGGGCCCCAAATTTGCTGGAAACCAATGCATCTCGCTGGAAAACACCAGAACACCGGTGAGCGTCACCGAATCGTTCTCCGCCATCGGCGAGCTTGCCGACACCCTGATGCAGGCAGCGCCCGGCCAAGATCCGGCGAATTCGCCGGGCGTGCAGGCGCTCAACAAGACTCTCAAGGGAGCGGCCCGATCGCTCGACGGCGTGGGCCCCGGATTCAAAGAAATGCTCAACAACCTCACCACCATGGTCGGAGATCCGTACAAGGCCGATGCCGATTACCGTCAGCTGTTCGAGAACAGCGCCATCGTCACCTCGAACTGGCTGCAGTACTGGAACGAGTTCGCGGGCGTGGTCAAGGCGCTCCCTGATGTCGCCCGGTTGATTGCGGGCATATCGGACAACTTTGCTGTCGGCCTCGACTACCTCACCACCTTTCTTCCCACGGTGAACGGCATGGTGCAGCGCGCCGCCGGCCGGATATACAAGAACCTCTTCGACAAGATCGTGCCCTGGGTGCGCGACATCCTCAACGCCTACACCCCGCATATCCTCACATTCTTCAGCACCTTGCCACCGGTGATCAATTGGCTGGCCGACGACATCTACCTACCCAACACGAAGACCCACAACGTCACCTATGTTCCTCCGCGCGTTGCCATCTCGCCGGAGCAGGCCAGCGCCATCTGCCAAAATCTGCGGAACCGGAACACCCCCGGATCCCAGGCGGCGTGTGCACCCGGGACCGCGTCGGACCCGGTGACCCTCGGTTTGACCAACCTGATCATGGGAGCGGCACTGTCATGATTCGACGCCTGTTGATCATCCTTCTCGCCACGGCATTCGCCGTGGTCCCGGCGTGTTCCACCGAGGCCCTGGACCCCACCAAGATGCCCATGCCCGGCGCCTACATCCCGAAGGACACCTACCGCCTCAAGATCGAGTTCTCCAGCGTGCTGAACTTGCCCGGAAGGGCAAAGGTCGACTCGGGCGGCGTACAGGTGGGCCTGCTGGACCGGGTCGAGCTCAGGGGCACCACTCCCGTCGCGTACGTCGATATCGAAGGCGGCGCCACATTCCCGCGGAACGTCAAGGCCGAGCTCCGACAGGCCACCGTGCTCGGCGATGTCTACATCGCCATGATCTCGCCCACCGATCCTGCGCCTACCCACCTGCAGGACGGCGACACCGTGGCGCTGGCCAACACCGTCCCGGCCGCGAATGTGGAGGACCTCATGCGGTCCATGTCGAACCTGATCGGCGGAGGCAGCCTCAACACCATGCAGACCACGGTGGCCAATATGAACAGCTCCTTTCCTCCGCCGGAGGAGCTCGACCGCATCCATCGTTCGCTGGCCGGAATGGTCAATGATTTGTCCAATAACCAGGACACCCTCAACCGGATCCTGACCAACATGCAAACCATCAGCGAGTCGTTCCGGGCCAACAAGGGAACGTTTCGGCGGCTACTTGCCGAGGGCCCGACCAAGCTGCCCTCACTGGCCAAAGTGGTGCTGAGCCTGAGCGATCTGATCATCAACGGCGCACAACTCGGGCGGGAGGTCGGAGAGATCCTGGACTACCCCAACCTCATGCAGATCCTCTCGTACCTAACCCCGTTCATCCACACCACCTCGACCACCGACACCACCGTCCCGGTGCTCGGCGACAAGATGGTCCGCACCATCCGCGACAGGATCATCCCGTTCTTCAAGGACGGCGGCCCGAAATACACCGTCACCGATATTGAAGCTCCGGACAGCACACTGGGGGTCAGCCCCGGGGAACGTGCCGATTCGGTCATTCGGAACATGCAGACGATGGGGCTGGTGCGATGAGGCTCAAGGTGCTGCTCACCCTCGCGGTGCTGTCGATCATCTCGCTTGTCGGCGCCGTCTATATGGCCTTTGGTGTCCTCGACATCGCCTCTACCAACAAGACCCATCGCATGACGCTCATGCTGGACAGTTCGGGTGGATTGATGTCCACCTCTCAGGTCACCCTGCGGGGAATCAAGGTGGGACGAGTCACCGACGTTCAAGCCACCCCCACAGGTTTGGCAGTCTCGATGGCCCTCGACAGCGGCTATCCCATCCCCGTTGACAGCCAAGTGAGCGTGCAAAACCTCTCGGCCGCTGGCGAACAGTATGTGGAGTTCAAGCCGGTTCGTATCGAACCCCCGTACTACAGCGACGGCGCCGTGATCCCGGCCTCGAAGGCAGCGCCCGTGTACACGGTGAGCGATCTGCTGCAAAAGGGCAATGCACTCATGCAGGCCATGAACGCCGACGACCTGGAGATCACCCTCAACAACGTGGCGGCGGGAATCATGGACAACACCAAGACCATCGACCAGTTGGCCACCACCGCAGGTCTATTCGCGCAGATGGTGAGGGATGACAAACAGTATCTGGCACAGCTGATCGGCAATACGTCGACCCTGACCAACGGTCTCGGCGAAATCAGGGCTGGTGAGATCCTGAAGCAATCCGCCAAAACAGTCCCGGCCAGCATTGACGGCCTGGTCGCCCTGGTGAAGGTGATCGAGAAGCTCGAACCGCTTGTCGAAGCCGGCATGGGCGACGGGAAGCCGCTAACCGACCTCGTGGACAAGCTCTTCGACTATGTCAGTGCCCTGTCCGAACCGCTCTCGGAATTCGTGACGGTCCTCGAACCGATCGTCGCTCCGCTACGCGATATCAAGTTGGACGCCGGGCACTGGCTGGACTTTTGGGATTCGACATTCAACAACCGGGGCGGAGTGCGCGTCCACCTCGGCGTACCCGAGTGGCCACAGCCCGAATCGCCACCGGCAGCAGCCAAACCCGCCCCACCAGGATCACAACCAGCCGCACCCAAAACAACCGCGGCACCACAAACAGCGACAGCAGGAAGGCCCGGATCATGACCGACATCGACGAGCGCACGCTCCCCCTGGATGACGCAGATCCCGAGGAAATCTCGGAGACCACCGACGAGGCAACCGAGGGCCCTGCGAAGGCCAAAGAGAAACCCGCAAAGCGTTCGAAAGTCGTTGAAAACGAATCCGATACAGACGCGCCGGACAGCGGCGCCAATATCTGGAAGTGGTTTGCCATCGGCCTGCTCGCCGTGGGAATCCTCGGAGCTGTTCTCGGGGTCTGGCAATACCAGAAGTTGTCCGACACCCTCGCCGCTACCCGTGCGGGCGAAACCGAACGCACCGCGGCCACCGATGCGGCATCCGCATACGCGATGAAGTCACTCACCTACAGCTACGAAGATCCCGAGAAGTTCTTCAAGAACGTCAAAGAAGGTGCCGCCGAGCCACTTCAGAGCAAGTACAGCGATGCTGAGAAGCTCCTCAAGGCCATCATGCTGCAGGCGCAGGTGACGTCCAAGGGCGAGATCATCGCCTCGGATGCGGTGGCACAGCAGAACGGCATCTACCAGGTTGTGGTCACCACCCGGCAGACCACCCGAAACGTACAGAACCCGGAGCCCCGGGCCACCACGCTGGTCCTGCAGATCACCGTCAAGAAAGACGGCGACGGATGGCAGGTGACCGATATCGGCCCCAAAAATGCCAGCTCCACCGGCACCATCATGCATCCCGGCGACCAGAAGCTGCTTCCCGAGGAGCTGGCCCCGGCGCCCGGTAAGGCGCCCGCCCCTAGCCTTCCGCCGCTGCCTGCGCTTCCCGGTCAGAAGTAGGCAATGCCCCGGCGTATGCATGGTCTGGGCGCTGGTATCGCCGCGGCCGCCCTGCTCGCTTCGGCGCAGGCGATTTACCCGGTTGCCGTGGCACGGGCGGCATTGCCGCCCTGCCCCAGCCGAACCACGATGATCGTCCCGGAACGCCCTATGGCACACACGGATTGTCGCCTGTCGGCCGCTGACGGCACGGGAATCACCTTTGATGTCGAGTATTGGCGGCCACACCCCGACAACGACGACGCCCCCGACTATCCGCCGCTGTCGGTCAGGGTCACCATCAAGGACGCCTCCGGCAAAAAGTTGCAAGAGGTCAACGAACTGCTGGAGCCGTCCAGCCCCGCGCCGGTTGGCTTACAGGACATCGACGGGGACGGGCGCGACGAGATGATCATTCCGATCGCCACCCGTGTCATGAACGGCGCTGTGAACAGCCGGTTTTCGGTGTGGCGCGCCGAGAAGCAGACGACCCACTTCGAGCGGGTTCAGATGTTCGGACAGGCCATTTACCCCAGCGGCGACGGCTACGTCGTGGTCAACAGCGGCGCGTTCTCCAGCCGCGACCTCGACTTCTACCTACCGACCGCGGCCGGGTACACCCACATCATCACCCTGACGATGACCACCGAGGAAGTTGACCCAGACAGCAGCAAGGTGCTCACCGCAAGCTGCATGGTGCACAAGCAGGCCGGGCTGGGGGCCATTGACATGGACTGGCAGGATTCCGCTGTCTTCTGTGATTCGCCTGCGGCCAAGTCGATTTGGCCGGACGCCGCGCGGGTGGAGACCAACCGGCGCGTGCAAGGCCGCTAGGTCAGATACCGCACTCTAGGACGAGTCCGGACTGTCCAGATGTGCGATGAGCGACCGCATCCCGGGCCGAAAACCCCACGCGAACACCACCCGCAGGAGCGACTGGAGCCAGCGTAGGGGCAACCCGGACACGAATCGCGGGGTTATCGCGGCAGTCCAGCGGACGGTGCAGCCACCGGGAGCGGAAGCGAGCACGTAGTCCTCGGCCCACAGCTTCAACAGTGGCCACGTGTGCCCGCCGCCGCGGAGTAGGTGATGCGATGCGGTGGCTCATACCGCCAGAATCTCTCACGCTGAATCCACAAGAACCGCCAGGGCACCGACACCGTGCCCATCTCTCACTCCATGCCGACTGCGCGGCGCAGTTCGTCATACCGCACGCCACACCCAAACGGCAGCCACGACCACGTCTGGTCGCTGTCCAGCGCCGTCCACACCTGGCCCAGGGGCAGGTTGAAGGTGTGGGCGGTGCGCAGCACGATGGCCGCCGACTCGAACGCGGAATCATCCGACATCGGGATCCGGCACGGGGCGAGCATCGGCCATCCCATCGTCAGACCACTACCTGCGAATCATTCAGGACCGCAGTCGAATCGATGGACCGAGCCTGTTGTGCATATTGATAATCGCCGGCCGGGAAGTTCTTCGCCGCGCGACGCGCCTGCAGAGTCGTGGTAGGCCGCAGCAACGGCACATCATCGTCGGCGTTCTTCCAGTACGACCGCACTCCCCGATTGAGTTCGGTGAAGTAGTACTTCAGATTACGCCCGTTGCGCAGCATGCTCTGGTGAAACCTGTCCAGTGCTTCCTGCCGTACTTCCATGCGCGTGGCACCGCGTTCACTCGCCAGCTCGATGGCCCGGACAATGTGGGTGACCGCGGTATCGGCCAACCCGTGCCATCCGCCGTTTCCGGTCCAGGAGTACGGTCCGACGATGATCCATCGGTTCGGGAAGCCGGTGATCGAGACGCTCTCGTACGCCTGCATCCCGCGGGTATTGAAGAAGTCGCCGAGGTCACGCCCACCGGCTCCGGTCACGCGCCCCTGCTTGTAGGAAGCAGGTTCCGAAAACAGGTCGAATCCTGTTGCCGTGATGAGGAAATCGGCCTCGTGAACGGTCCCGTCCGTCGTCCTCACACCCTCGGGAACCACCTCGGCGATCGGCGTGGTGACCAGCGAGCAGTGCGACTTGTTGAAGACCCGCGGGAAGTCGGAGTTCAGCGTCGGCCGGTTGCCGAAGGGTCCGAAGGACGGCAGGAGGTCGCGAGCCACCTTCGGATCGCGGACCACCGCACGCAAGTACGCGCCGTACAGGGCCCGGCCCGCACGGTCGAAGGCCCGCATCAGCGGCCGCATGACGGCACCCGGGGTGTGAATCATGAACCACAGCCCCAGGCTTCCCCCGAGTAGAGCTCCCCATTCGATCACCGAGAACAACCCCGGGATACGAAGTGCCCATTGAGCAATCACGGGGATCCGGAAGTCCGGTTTGGGGATGCAGTACACGGGCGTCCGCTGAAACACCACAAGCGATTCGGTCTCATCGGCTATAGCGCCACACAGCTGGACGCCGGTTGCCCCGGTGCCGATGACCGCCACGCGCTTGCCCCGCACATCATGTTCCGGCAGCCACTGCACAGGGGTCACGCGGGTGCCGGCGAAGCTCTCAAGCCCCTTGATGCCGGGCTGCTTCGCGTCGAAGAAGGGTCCTATCGCCGAGATCACGAACCGCGCGGTGATCACCGTGCCGTCGGCGAGATTCAGACGCCAGCAGTGATTCTCCTCGTCCCATTCTTCGTTGCGTACCTCGACTCCGAAACGGAAGTGCGGCCGCAGGTTGAATCGTTCGGCGACCTGCAGGTGATAGGCCTGCACCTCGGCTCCAGGTGCGAATACGCGAGACCACTGTGGATTGCGGAAGAACGGGAACTGGTAGATCACCGACGGGATATCGACCGCGATCCCCGGGTACACGTTGTCGCGCCACGTCCCACCCAGGTCCGCGGCCCGGTCGAGGATCACGAAATCCTCCACACCCGCTTGCTGTAAACGCACGCCGGCACACAGGCCCCCGATACCCGCACCGATGACGACGACGTGATGATCGGGAATTGATGTGGTCATTGGGACTCCTCACTCGGTGTCCGGGACGGACAGTTCATTGATAACTCCGATGTTGACAGCGACGGGCCTCCGGTCACCCATCTGTGCATGTAGAAAGTTGTGGTCCGCCACCGGCGCCCGAAGGGAATCCGCACCGGTATCCGGGCCAGGATGATGTCCCCGCCAGCCAGCGCAACCAACTCGCTCCGGGTCAGATCCCACACGAACCATCGCGCGACGGGCCGTACGGCCGCGGTGACGACACGGTTCATCTTTCCCGGCGGAAGATGCCAGTCCAGCAGGGTAACCCGGTGCCCCGGCGTCTTCGAGTCCTCGATAGTCACGGTGCGGAAATCGAATACCTCTTCCCCGCGGCACCCCCCGGGGCGCGGATAGCCGGGGAACATCAGGCGCCACGCCCAGCGGAACTCGCGGTGCGTGTTCGAGATCCCGCACCGTCCACCGTCTGAGAACCGATGTCCTTGCCACCAGCGTCCGAGACCCCACCGCAACAGCGAATCGACCAGGCGGCCATACGGGCTGGCCAAATACCTGGCCTGTGTCAGGCCGTCTGCGCCAACCAGCGGGGTTCCCATGAGGAAGATCGCTTCGAGCGCCGCGAGGTTCCCCGCCTTGCCCAGTTCATCGAGCCATTGCCACGTCAACTCTTCGGCATGGCCCGGGTCGGACTGGGCCAATCGCGCCAGTCCGGCCCGGACCCCCTCCGAAGCCGCCGTGGCACGACGCTGGTGTCCCCTCAACGGATCGCCATACTGAGCACTGCGGCAACCCCGATCAAGAGCGGCATAGACAACGAGTCTCCTTCTCGAGTGCTTGGCTAGTTCGCCGGTATGGCGGCGGCTTTCGCCCTGGCGGTGCGCTCGCCCGGGACCGGCAGCTTCTCGAACCGGAAGTCGTCGATCGGGAAGTGTTTACTGGCCCGCGTCGACTGGTACGCCGTGGTGGGGCGCAAGAACGAGAAGTCGCCGTGGCGGTCGATGTAATAGGAGTTGGCGTTGACACACGCACGCCCATGCATAAGCGTCGACTCCGCTTTGGGCGCGATGAAATCGAAGAACCGATCGTTGGCCTCTTCGGTCACCGCGAAGGCCGTCGCGCCGCGCTTACGGGCCTCGGTGATCACCCGCACGGCGATGCGCGTGGCGTTCTCCACCATCACATGCCACGAGCTGCCACTCCACGCGAACGGCCCGAAAACCATGAAGGTGTTGGGCAGCTGGGGCATCGTCACCCCTTCGTAGGCCCGGGCGCGGTTGTTCTCGTAGTAGTCGGCCAGATCAAAGCCGTTGCGCCCCTTCACAGGGCGCGCGCGGTAAACCTCGGGACTTTGGGACATCTCGAACCCGGTGGCGAGCACCAAGACGTCGATATCGCGACGTACACCGTCCTTGGTGACAATCCCGGTCGGGGTGATCTTGGCGATCGGATCGGTCACTAGCTCCACATGGGGCTGGGTGAAGGTGCGGTAGTAAATGTTTGAGACGCTCGGGCGTTTGCACCCGAATCCATACTCAGGCGTGAGCTTCTTGCGCAGCTCTTGGTCGCGAACCTGGCTGAACAGGAATGCGCGACAGGCCCATTTCGGGATCAACGTGATAGGCGCGATCTGCTTGCCGTACACCGTGATAGCCACCAGACCAACCTCTACGGCGGCAGCGGCGATCCCCCGGATCAGCGACTGCAGGCCGGGCACGTACTTCAGGGCCAACCGGGCGACGCGCGGTATCGGAAAGTCCGGTTTCGCAAACACCCAGATGGCCCGGCGCTGGTACACATCCACATGCGAGGCCACCCGGGCCATCTGCGGAATCAGCTGAACGGAGGTGGCCCCGGTGCCGATCACCGCCACCCGCTTGCCCTTGAGGTCGAAACTATGGTCCCAGTTCTGGGTCTGGATCACCTTGCCACCGAATGAGTCCAGGCCCGGGATGTCCGGCACCTTTGGCTCGACGAAGGCACCGACCGCGGTGATGACGTATCTGGACGTCATCACCCGGCCATCGGCGAGAGTAAGGCGCCACAGGTGGTTGTCCTCGTCCCACTCCCGCCTCATGACCTCGTGCCCCAACCGGAGGTGGTCGTTCAGGCGGTACTGGTCGACCAGGCCCGCGATGTACTGCTGCACCTCTCGCCCCTTGGGAAAGGTGCGGGACCAGTCGGGGTTTTTCGCGAAGGAAAATTGGTACACGATCCCCGGGACATCCACCGCCACATCGGGATAGTGGTTGTTGTACCAGGTGCCACCTATCCCCGCCGACCTCTCCAGGATCACGAAATCGGTCAGTCCTGCGCGCTTCAACCCGATGGCGGCACCGAGCCCACCTATCCCGGCGCCGATGACGACAGTCTCATGCTCAGGGGTACTCATAGAGTCGCCTCGACCTGTTGTTCGATACGGCCGTCGTATTCACTGCGTGCTCGCCGGTCCACCGGACCCACAGTCCTGTCGGCATTGACGACTCGCCTACCCAGCAGCCACAACCATTCGGGAACGAGGTGCTGTAAACGCAGCGCGAGCACCGTGCCCCTTGGGGAACCGACCACCGCGGGGCGGTTGCGGACGGTCCTCACCGCATCGCGTGCCACCCACTCGGGAGGAATAATGCCCAGTTTTTCCCACCATTTGAACGGAATTCCGTCCACAAGCTGGGTACGGACGGCCGCCGGCATGACCGTCGAGATCGTCACGCCGGTACCGGCCAACTCCTCGCGGGCACTGCGCGCGAACCCGGTCGCAGCATGCTTCGATGCGACATAGCTGGCCAGGCCCGGCGAGTGTATGGCACCGGCAGCCGAGGTCACATTGATGAAATGCCCTCTCCCCCGGGCGATCATCCGCGGAGCGAGCACCTGGTAGGAGATGTAGTGGCTCCAGAAGTTGACGCGCATCGTCGCCTCGGCTACCCCACGCAGCTCTCCCAGGAGCGGGCCCACGGGCATGATCCCCGCGTTGTTCACCACGATGTCAATGGGTCCGAGGGTCTCTTCGACCTCGGTCACCACGCGCAGGTACTCGTCAAACTCGGTCACGTCCAGCGCAAATCCTTGCGCACCCGCACCGATTTCACGTGCGGCCCGGACAGCGGCCTCGCCGTCGAGATCGGCGATGACCACTCGTGCACCCTCGCGTGCCAGCCGTTGTGCGATGGACAGCCCGATACCGCGAGCTCCGCCCGTCACCAACGCGACGGCGCCTTCCAGCTGAATCTCTGTGAACTTCATGCGGCCGGCCGACCCACGTGAGCCCTGACGAACGCCGAGATCTCGCCCACCGCGGCCCGCGCATCGACAAGCACGTCCGCGGCGATCTGGAAGTCGTGCACCTGATTTCTCCATATCTGCAGTTCGACGGGTACTCCCGCCTCGGCCAGCCGAGCAGCCGCGAATTCGGCATCGGGGCGCAAGATTTCGTCACTACCCACCTGAATGAGCGTCGCGGGCAGGCACGCCAGCACGGCAAGGTCGCCCTCGACGAAACTGTCCAGAGCCGCAAGTCCCACCGTGGACCTTTCCGCGGAGAGCATCAGGCGCTCCATGGCGATCAGCGCCGCCCGCGGGAACAACGAGTCGTTGGATTGGCTGGCCAGCACCAGCTTGCCCGCGGGGTCGCGCTGCACCAGGGGTGACATGCACACCAGAGCACCCGGTGAGCCGAGCCCTCGGCGCTGTGCGATCAGGCTCGTGACCAAAGTGAGGAAACCGCCTGCGGAATCCCCGGCGACGACGATCTCCTCGGACTGATAGCCGAGGTCCATGAGATACCGGTATCCGTCGAGCGCATCCTCGACCGCCGCCGACACCGGGTGCCCCGGCAGCTTCCGGTAATTGACGGCAAGGGACGTGACGCCCGCACCCACGACGATGCGCGAGACCAGCCGGCGATGCGTGTTGAGCCCACCGACGACGAACGCCCCACCGTGCAGATAAAGCACAGCGCCAGTGGGCAACTGGCCCGTGGGCGCCATCAGCTCGGCCTCGCAATGCGCGAGCCGCACACGTGAACGACGCACACCCCGGACCGGCCGCAGCACGACGGCCGCAAGGTCGACAATTCGGTAAGGCCACGGCAAATCCGGGAATCGCGCCCACAGCGCAATCACCGGATACGCGAACAGCCGGATGCCCAGCCGCCCCAATCGCAGCAGAACCGTCAGCGAGCCTCGCTCAACGCGCGTGAGCTGCACACGCTCCGCATGCAGCGGCACCACATCGGCCGTCATCGGCACTCCCTCGGTATCTCGTACACAGGCAACTGTTTAACAGACTGACATGCCATTCACAAAAATACAAGAGGGAGGTGCCCGCACACACCAGATTGATTGTCAGTGCTGGTGAGACCAGCTTTCTATGGCTTCGCCCAGCGGCGTGGCGATACCGGCAAGGCCGAGATACTCGCGGGCGATCGCCGACCAGGGCGCCGCCGCGCCGAGCTTGCCGAGTAATGCCGCCACACACAGCTCGGTACGCCGCGCCATCGTGTGCGTCTCCACTAGACGCTGGTTGCGAATGCCGTCGTAAAACTTGGAGGAGGGCAGCACGGCATCGGCGACCGACCGCCGAGCGATATCCGGCGTCATCCGCACGCTCCCGTCCTCGAGATGCCAGCTACTGACCGCACGGATGTACTCGGTAGCAGCACTTCGCTCCATGGTCTGCGGGTCTGCCAGGAACCCCGCCGCCACGGCGAGCTCGAATGCCTCGTCGTCATTCCCAGAGAGCAGTGCCCGGAACACGTTGCGCTGCACCTCAGCATCCTCGGGGTCCATGTCCATACACAGCCCGAAGTCCAGAAAACCGACCCGCCCGTCGGGAAGCAACATGATGTTGCCGGGGTGCGGATCGGCGCAGAAGAATCCGGTGCGGTACATCTCGCCGCAGTAGAAGCGATAGATCGCCTCCCCCACGCGGTCCCGGATCGGCTGATCCTCACCGAGCAGCCCGTCGAAGGGCACGCCGTCGAGGTACTCGGTCACCAGGACGTGTTCGGTGCACAGTTCCGTAATCGGCTCGGGGATACGCCACCCGGGGTGTTCGCGGAAGGTATCGAAGATCCGCCGGTGATGAGCCAGCTCGGTGCGGTAGTCGACTTCCTTGATCATCTGCCGCTGCACCTCCGCGACGATGGCCTGGCTATTGCTCGCCGGCATCTTCTTGGACGCCAGCTTGGCAACCAGCTGCAGGTTCTTCAGGTCCGCTCGGACCTTGGACGCGATATCCGGGTACTGGATCTTGACCGCGACCGCCCGCCCGTCGTCCAGGCGGGCGCGATACACCTGCCCGATGGAGGCCGAAGCGATGGCCCCAGCCTCGATGCTCACGATCCGGGCACGCAGCCCGCCCAGCTCGCGGTCCAGCGCTTGGTGCATCGTCTCGTCGGGAACCCTTGGCGCATTATCGAACAGGGGCGCAAGCCGTGCGGTGAACTCGTCTCTGACCGAGCTAGAGGTGATACCCACATCCACGACGGACAGCAGCTGACCAAGCTTCTGCGCGGCGCCCTTCATCGAGCCCGCGACGGCCACGAGATCGTCGGCGAACCGCAGAATATCGGCGTCCCGACGGGCGGCCACGTCCGCGGCGACCGGCTTTATCGCCGTCGTGATCGCCGACCGCACGGCGTGACCGGCGACAACCTTTCCCAGCGCCGCGGCCCTCTTCGCACGCAGCGGCACGCCGGCCCGAGTTGCGTTGACCTCGTTGTCAACTGGTTCGCCGATGGGAGTGCTCCTTCGTTTCCCACGCCGGTCTACGGCGCTGAGTTCAGACCATAGAGCAAAAACTGCGTGATGGCTCGCGCGTACTCGTCAATATGGCCCGTCCGCCCATCATCGTCAACGATCAGGGTGACGGCACCAATCAGCAACGACACAAACGCCTGGCCGAGGAACTCGGTGTCGATCGACGGGTTGATCCGGTCGGCGCCGAGCATCGAGTACACGGACTGCTCGCTACGCACCGACGCAAAGCGGAAAAACTGAATAATGGACTGAAGCGCCTCCGGATCCACTCCGGCGGCCTCCGTGCACACGAAGATCAGCGCAGGCAACCGACCAGCCACCGTCTCAAGCGCCTTGCTAAACCCTTGTGCCAGAGCGTGTTCAATGTCCTGACGCGCATCGAGACGGCCAACCGGTCGAGACAGGACGGGTTCCATCGCCGAAAACTCGCGGACCATCAGCGCATCGAGCAAGTCGCGTTTGTTCTGGTAGTAGTTGTAGAACGTGCCGTGGCTGACCCCGAGCCGCTCAACGATCTCGTTCACTCCGATGCCGTGGTAACCGTCGGACAGGAAACAACCAAGCGCGGAATCGAGGAGTTCATTCCGGCGATCGGAGGCAATAGGCACTGGAATATGTACGGAACCAACGGCTTCCGCAGCCGTATGCCCCGCGCCGAGCTCCAGAACCACACCGTCACGCAGAATGCCCGTCTCCGCGATCTGCGAAGCGGTGGTCACAAATCGCTCTCGGGTACTGGGGTTATCGTGCCGGCTTTGGGCGAGCAGAAAACCGGGGAGAACCAGTGCCGGCAACAGGCGCGCGAGCACGGCGTGGTTTTGGCCGTCCTCCGGAACCCACCCGGCGCGGCGGCCGCTATCCAAACCCCGCTGGACGTACGAATCGAGCATCCCCTGAATACCCAGCACACGCTGTTTGAGTTCCTTATCGGCGGCGGCCGACTGGACGGTCAGGAGTTTGAGCAGCGCCGGCTCCTGGTCCACCAGTGCATAGAGGCGGCGGCCGCCTTCCATGATGATGTCGTTTCGTTCTTCGATACCGGCCGTTCCGCCGACCACGTCAAGAAAGTCATCGAGCGACAGGGTGTCGATAAGGCGCTCCACGCCATAGTCGAAGACCAGGTCCAGAACCTCGCGCTTGCTATCGACATACCGGTAGACGGTGCCCTGCCCCATGCCGGCACGGGTGGCGATATCGGACATGCTGGTCTGCTCGTAGCCGTTTTCGGTGAATGCCGCGAAGGCCGCGTCGACGATCTGTTGACGGCGCCTATCGGCGAGTCCGGACACCGGGGGGCGTCCTCGGCGAGGCGGATCCTGCGCCACTAGCTGCTCCATCGACGTGTCTGACCGATCCGGGGCGCGCGCGGATACGCACGCTTCATTGCCGTCAGAGTCTAAACAGGTACGCGCCGGACCTTGCGCGGTGAGAGGTCAGCCCTCCAGCTTGTAGCCCAGACCACGCACCGTGACCAGGTGCACCGGATTGGCGGGATCCGACTCGATCTTGGAGCGCAACCGCTTGACGTGCACGTCCAGGGTCTTGGTGTCACCCACGTAGTCGGCGCCCCACACCCGGTCGATCAGCTGCCCGCGGGTGAGCACCCGGCCACTGTTGCGAATCAGGTACTCGAGGAGATCGAACTCCTTGAGCGGCAAGGTGATCGCTTCCCCGTTCACCGACACCGTATGCCGGTCGACGTCCATGCGAACCGGGCCGGCCTCCAACACGCCGTCACCCGCGGCGGTCTCTTCGGAATCCGCCCCGCGGCGCAGCACCGCCCGGATGCGGGCGATGAGTTCGCGCGCCGAGTACGGCTTGGTCACGTAATCGTCGGCACCCAGCTCCAGTCCGACAACCTTGTCGATCTCGCTGTCGCGTGCGGTCACCATGATGACCGGCACGCTGGACTTGGCGCGCAGCTGCTTGCACACATCGGTGCCGCTCATTCCGGGCAGCATGAGGTCCAGCAGCACGATATCGGCACCGGCGCGCTCGAATTCGGCGAGCGCGGAGGGACCGTCGTTGACGATGGTCGCCTCGAAGCCCTCCTTGCGCAGCAGGAAGGCCAGTGGATCGGCCAGCGAGTCTTCGTCCTCAACAATCAAGACACTGGTCATCGACGTACATGTTCCTCTCGTGTAGTCGCTTGGCGATCCTCGCGTAAGCGGCTGGTTGGTGCGTGCGGCGGGGCGTGGTCGATCGCGTCTTTGCGAGGCATGGATTGGTCTGAGTGCGGGTGATCTGCGGTTTCCTCGACCGCGTCATCCTCGTCCTCGTAGACCGGGAGGGACAGGGTGAAGGTTGACCCGGTGCCCGGCTGACTCCACAGCTTGATGGCGCCATTGTGGTTGGCGGCCACGTGCTTGACGATCGCCAGCCCCAGACCGGTGCCCCCGGTATCGCGGGAGCGCGCCTTGTCCACCCGGAAGAAGCGTTCGAAGACGCGCTCCTGGTGTTCCTTGGCGATCCCGATGCCCCGGTCCGTGACGGCGATCTCGATCTTGTCGCCGCGGCGCCGTCGGCTGATCGAGACCGGCGATCCGTGCGACGAGTAGGCAATGGCGTTCGCCACCAGATTGCTGATGGCGGTGATGAGCAGCGTGGGGTCACCCCGCACTTCGAAACCGCTGGGCGCATCCGTGGTGACCGCGATGTCGGCATTCTCGGCGGCCACCTTGGAGCGGCTCAGCGCCTCGGACACCACGAAGTCGACGTCGACGACCTCCAGGTCGGGTAGTTTTTCGGCCCCCTGGAGCCGGGAGAGCGCAATGAGTTCGGTGACCATATTGCCCAGGCGGCGGGACTCCGCGAGCACCTGCTCGCCGAAATGCTGCACGGTCTCGGGCTCGTCGGAGGATTCCAGCAGCGCCTCGGCGAGCACGCCCATGGCACCGACAGGGGTCTTGAGCTCGTGGCTGACGTTGGCCACGAAATCGCGGCGCGTGGCCTCCATGCGGACATGCTCGGAGTCGTCGTCGACGTAGATGACCGCCCAGCGCGGATCGGCATCGGAGAGCCTGCGCACATGTCCACGCAGGCTGAAACCCGCGCGACCGGGCGCCTTCGGTTTGGTGGTCAGGTCCACTTCGACGGCCTCACCGGTGACCAGCGTCCGCTGGGCGGCGTTCCACGCCTGCTCGTCGAGCTGACGGTCGCGTACCAGGCCCAGCTCCCGGGCGCGAGCATTGGCCAGGACGACGTCCTGATGCTTGTCGACGACGACAATTCCGGTCGGCGAGATGGCGACAATGCGCTCGAGCATCTGGGAAACGGTCAGACCGGTCTGGGCTATCTGCGACCCCGTCCGGGCCGTGCGGTGCGTCGAAGAGCGACGCGAGTACCACGCGCCCAGCACCACGCCCGCAGCAAGCGCCGCGAGGGCTGCGATCGTCACGATCACAACCAGAGAGCCCGATGCGGCGGTCACGCGAAAAGCGTACGCATTCGGTGAACGTCACCCCAGCAGCGTGCGGCTAAATGCCGAGCAAGTCACACATTCCCGCACAGGTGTTAGGCGTGAGTTCACCGAATATTCGCCGATTGGCGAACTTCTGGTGGGTCCAGACCCGCGGTGACGTTATTTCGCGCCCTGGTTGGCTACCGCCGCGGCACCCGCGGCCGCAGCCTCCGGGTCCAGGTACATCCCACCTGCGGTGACCGGTTTGAGGTTCTCGTCGAGGTCGTACCGCAATGGAATACCGGTGGGGATGTTGAGACCGACGATCTCCTCGTCCGAGATCCCGTCGAGGTACTTCACCAAGGCCCGCAGCGAATTGCCGTGGGCGGCAACCAGAACTGTCTTGCCCGCACGAAGCTCCGGCACGATGGCCTCTTCGTAATACGGCACGAACCGCGCCACCACGTCGGCCAGGCATTCGGTGAGCGGTCCACCGCCGATGTCGGCGTAGCGAGGATCCTGGTCCTGGCTGTAGTGGCTCCCCCGCTCGATGGGCGGCGGCGGGGTGTCGTAGCTGCGCCGCCAGGCCATGAACTGGTCCTCGCCGTACTTGGCCTTCGTTTCGGCCTTGTCGAGGCCCTGCAGGGCGCCGTAGTGGCGCTCATTGAGGCGCCAGTCCCGTACCACCGGGATCCACAGCCGGTCGGCCGTATCCAGGGCCAGGTGCGCGGTGTTGATCGCGCGGCGCAGCAGCGAGGTGAACAAAATATCGGGCAGCAGCCCCTGCTGAGCGAGCAGCTCACCACCGCGCTGAGCCTCTGACCGGCCCTTTTCAGTCAGGTCGACGTCGACCCAGCCGGTGAACAGGTTCTTCGCGTTCCACTGGCTCTCGCCGTGGCGCAGCAGGATCAGGGTGGCTCCGTTTGCCTGGCTGGAGGTCTCGCCGCTCATGGGCGCCAGTCTCTCATGTGGCTGCACGGCTGCTCCAGACGTATCAACGCAGTTCCCTGTTCAGCTCGGTGCAGCGCATATCCCGAACGACGACGGACGCATTCGTCACGAGTTCGTCGACGGGGTATCGGCATGCGACCGGGTCGCGCACCACACCCACGCTGATCCGGAGCACGTTGAGCGCATTCGCGATATGCAGCGCGACCACTGCGCCGGACCATCGGGTCGTCGGCGGCGCCGGAACCTTCATCACCACGGACAACATGTTCACGTTCCGCGCGGCGGGGTCGTCGACAAGTCTGGGCTGCGCCGCACCAGGGGCGGACAGCTCCTGCACAACCATGTCCAGGAGGACCCCTTCGGCGATCGCTGCTTCAAAGAACTGGACATGCTGGATGTAGATGGGGTCGCCCCCTGCCGCTGTGGCACCGTGTCCGAAGAAGACGGCGGTGACCGCCCGGGGCGACAGACCTGTGGACGCTGCGATGCCCAGCGCCGCCGCGGCAACATCGAACACCCCGGCGTCGTCGGTGAATCCTATCTGTTCCCGGCCCCAGCCAGACGAGTCGAAAAGCGACTTCACGTCGGCACCTCCTGCGAATTCATTCGAAAACCTTTGCAGGAAGCAATTTCTCGATCTCATCGTGCAATATCTGCTCGACTCGCCGCGCACTGCTCGTGGCGGTCACGAGATCGGTGAAGTCAATACTCAGGCGTCCGTTGTAGCTGGTGACGAAGTAGATCCGACCCTCTACCATCGCGATGCCCCTGGTCGCGATGAATGCGCTCATGGGATGAAGCTCGACGCCACAACGGAAATCATGGATATCCACGCCTTCTGGCGTTGCAAACTCCGATACCCGCCCCCAGTTGGTGACCTGGATGGCGGTGAAGGTGGGCACCAAACCTGCCGTCGGTACGAGAAGGAAATACCGCCTCACCAAAGACAGCACCCGCCGGATGTCGCCGCGGACAAACGCGGTGTCGTGAATGCGGGTGGTCCGTAGCCCATCGTGAATGTCCGCCACAACGCGGCGGGCGAGGTCGAGCGCATCACTGCCTCGACTCACGTCAAGGATCATCTCGGCAATGCCCAGCACGTTGGTGCCCGCGGTCGCAGCGACCGGCGGATCGATCCGGGAGCGCAAGTTCACAAATGAGGAAATAGCCACGGACAGTTCACTTCTCCCGGAGAGCTCGCGCTCGGCAAGCGCCAGCGCCGCACTGACGAGCCCATTGAGCGTGACCCCCTGTGCGCGCCCCACGTCAAGGAGCCGATCGGTCTGCTCCACCGACAGGTGAAGGCGTGCCCGCCGCGCGCGACGTGGCCGCAGGGCGGTCCAGATCGATTCGGGGCCGCGGTATGCGGGACGGAGGTCCATGATCGGCCGGGACACCGGTTCGGCATAGCCACGCGCCCGCAGCAGCGTCTCGGCACTGGCCGGAACGGGACGCGGCGGTGGCGCACTGACCAACCTCACCACGCCGTTCACCCGTCGCACGCGCTCCGCGTAGAGCTTCCACATATCGTGCAGATATGCCATGGCGGCGTCGGCGTCGGCGATGGCGTGGTGCAAAAGAAACGTCACCCTAAACTTCGCGCCGGACCGATACACCCGCAGCGCACACACCTGCCCCAGGGGCAAGGCCGACTTCCCGGCCACCACATAGTCCCCGACATCGACATCACCAACATCCTGGACTATGACCGCCGGGCGCGCTCTAGGGTCGAATCGCAGCTCAAATCCATTCCGCGACATACGAATCCGGCCACCCAACAGCGGATACAGGTCCACCAATCCGGCGAGCGCATCCGCCAGCGCAGCATCGTCCAGCGTTCCCGTGCCATAGCAATGTTGCGCCACGGTGGCACCCGAGACGACGAACACAGACTCCGAGGGCGACAGGACGCGCGGCGGCAGCAGCTCGGGCATGAAGCTCCTTAGGCAAGCCAGGTATTCGATACACCCAGTTATCGATACTGAAAGTACCCGATACTTGCCATATTGCCACGCACTACGGGATCGGTGCAGGCAGCGGGCTTAGCCGACGCGGGGCGCCGGACCTGATCACCCCGTCGAGCTGCGGATAGGGCGTGATGCCTATTCGGCCATCGCCGCCGCCGCGACCGGCCGGACCGACTCTTCGCGACCTTCGAAAATGTAGTCATGGAGAGGGAAGGTGCGCGACGAGCGGCGCGCTGCCTGCGTCGACAGCGGCCGGATGTACGCGGATTCGCCGTTGTGGTCGAAGTAGTAGCTGTTGGCGGTGACGCAGTTGCCGGTCTGAAACAGCGAGTAGGTGTACCGCGACCGCGCATCCTCGGTCCAGGCATCGGCGGCGTCCACCCGCACCTCGACATCGGTGGCCCCGAGTCGTCGCGCCTCGCCGATGACCCGCCCAATGTGGATGGCCGCGGTGTCAACCACGCTGTGGTAGGTGCCACCGGTCCACCCATATTGGCCAAAGACGTTGAAGGTGTTGGGCAGTCCCGGTATCGAGAAGCCGTGATAGCTCTGCGGTACGTGGCTCTGGTAGAAGTCGGCCAGATCGAAGCCGTCCCGGCCGATCACCGGCCGGTCCCGGTACACCTGTGGATCGAAGAACAACCGGAAACCGGTGGCGAGGACCAAGACATCGATCTCTCGTTCCGCACCTGCGGCGGTTCGGACGCCCTTCTCGGTGATGGTCTCGATCGGGTCGGTCACGAGCTCCACGTTGACCCGGTTGAAGGTCGGCAGGTACGTGTTGGACGTGGCAGGGCGTTTGCACCCGAAGTCGTAGTCGGGCGTGAGCCTGGCCCGCAGCTCCTTATCGGGCACCTGCAACCGATAGGAGACATTGCCCAGTAGCCAACGCAGCGCCCCCGGGGTGTTGCCGAGACGACCGGCATACAGCACCCCGTAGACGAGCGCACCGCCGACGATGAACTCCAGACTTTCCTGAAGTAACCGTTGCGTGGTGGGCACCCGGCGGAACAACGCGCGCAAGGGTGCCGGCATGCTCGGGTCGACCTTGGGGAAGACCCAGATCGGGGTGCGCTGGTAGACGTCGAGATGGTCTACTTCGCCCGCGATCTCCGGAATGATCTGCACGGCGCTGGCCCCGGTGCCGATGACGGCGACGCGCTTACCCTTCAGCTCGATGCTGTGGTCCCAGGCGGCCGACCGAAGGATGGTGCCGCGGAAGTCGTCCAGCCCCTTCAGGTCAGCCGGTTTGGGTTCGGGAAACGGCCCGGCCGCCGCGACGACGAACCTCGCCGTCACCTCCCGCCCGTTGACCCGGAGCCGCCAGAACTTCGCATCCTCGTCCCACGTACGCGCTCCCACATCGCTGCCGAATCGGACAAAACGCTGCACGTCGTTTTCTCGGTACAGCCGCTCGATGTAGCTGAGTACCTCCCCGCCCTTGGCGTAAAACCTGGTCCACTCCGGGTTCAGAGCATGGCGGAACTGGTAGGCCTGCGCCGGGATGTCCACGCCGATACCGGGATAGACGTTCTGACGCCAGGTGCCGCCAACGCCATCCATGCGCTCAAAAATGACGAAGTCTTCGATACCCCGGCGGCGCAACTCCAATCCGATACCGAATCCGGCCAGCCCCGCGCCGATGACGGCCACGTAATGATCAGGTTGGCCGGTCATGCAATGGCCTCATAAGTGAGTTCCTTGGACCAGCTCGGCTGTTCGGCAAGCCAGCGCTTCGGGTAGTAGTCGGACAGCTTGACCATGGTGTTGGCCACAGCGTGATACGGGCCGTGAAGCGGGTTCTGCTCGTTGGTGATCATCGCCGCGCCGAGCCGCAGTACCTGGTACACCAGCAACCGAGTGCCCTTGCCGCGGCTGCCGACATTGACGAACCGCTCCATGGCGTCGTACAAACGCTGTTCACGCAGGCCCATGCCGATCAGATTGCCCTTGATTCTGTTGATGAGCGGGATTCCCGTGCCGAGCCCCAACAGCAACCCCATCAACAACGAAGGGTTGAGCACCGTGGCGACATTCTCGATGATGACGCGGCGCAGATTGCCCTGCCCCATCATGTCTAGTACATGGAAATCCACTGCCAGATGACGCGATTCGTCAGAGTTGATATGTCGGAAGGCCTGGTGACAGACGGGGTCATGGACCTCCTCCAGCAGGAACTTCAGCAGCGCGCCGTCCAGGGCCACTTCCAGTAGCGGGATGATGGTGCCCAACACGGTGAGCGACAACCCGTCCGAGTATCGGTCCAGCCATTCAATGGCCAAGCGCACGTTCACATTCGGTACAGGAACTTCATCCTTCTCGAGCATGCCCCAGCGCCGCATCAACGCCAGCTCGGCATTGGCGTGCTTTTGTTCCTCGGCGTGGAAGTACCGGTAGATCTCCGCGAGCGTCTCATTGGGGGCCTTTTTGGCCAACGCCGAAAACCCGCGCGCGCCGATATTTTCGATCCACACCAGGTCTGCCATGAAGGCCTTCAGCTTGGGCCGCTGCTCGTCGGTGATCTGCTCGGCGCCAGGAGCTTCCCAGTCCACATCGGCCAGGGCCCACTGCTTGTCCTTGATGGTCTGCAGCATGTCTTCCAGAACAATGGCCATCTCTTCAGCCTTCCTATGCGGTCCGGGCCGTACGCAGGGGCTGTTGGGCCAGCACCCCGGTGATGAATCTGGCGGCCTCGCCGAGTGCCGCGTCGGCCTCCGGAATCAACCGGGGCAGGGCCTGGAACACGTGGATCTGCTCGGGCCAAATCTGCAGATCGCATTGCCCACCGGCCTGAACGATCATTCGCGCGAGCTCCTCCGCGTCGGCGGCCAGGAACTCGGCCCCGCCGGCCTGAATCAGAATGGGCGGCAGGGAGATTCCGGAGGGAAAGCTCAGACGTAGGCGTGGCGAGTCGGCAGGCTCACAGCGGGTGTACTTGTCCACCAGATGTTTAGCGGCGGCCGCGGTGATGGCGGGGTCTGGCCGCACCTTCTCGCGTTCGGCGGCCAAACCGAGCGTCACGTCCAACAGTGGCGAGAATAACGCCACCGCACCGGGTTGCGGCACGTTCAGCCTGTGGTTCTCGATGAGCAGGTCCACCGCGAGATGCCCGCCCGCCGAATCACCGGCGACCACAATGTCCTGGGCAGCATGACCGCGTTCCAGCAGCCAGTCGTAGGCGGCCCGGACGTCGTCGGCGGCCGCCGGAAAGACATGTTCGGGTGCCAACCGGTAGTCGACGGTGAAGGCAGGCAGGCCGGTCGCCTCCGACAGGCGGGCGACCATCGAGCGGTGAGTTTTCGCCGAGCAGATGACATAACCACTGCCATGGACGTACAGGATGACCGGCCCCTGATCGTCGGCGCTGAGCGCAGCCCCTGCCCGAACCCATTCTGCCCGTATCGGATCCCTCAACCGCGCCACCTCGGTGCCGCGGGGCATCGCTCCGCCGAGCGCCATGATGGTCGCGACGATCCGGCGCGCCAGCAGCACACCGGGCTTGCCCGTTTTATCCAGGCGGGCGCGAGACAGTACTGGCCGCAACCCGATGGAGGTCAGCGCCGCGGTGGCCCTGGTGCGCCGCGAGGCCTCGGAGACCGCTGTCCCGGCGACGTCCGCCGTGCGCAGTGCCAACGCCACACCACCGACGACGGCATTGATTCGCGCCTGTGTCTTTCGAGCACTGTCGCGACTCGGTTCGGTGGCTGGCAGGTCGGCGAGGAACAAGTTCGGGAAACCCGCCACGGTGGCCGAAACGCGGCCCGCCGGCTTCAGCTTTCGACGCTGGGCTCCCACCACCGGCACCACCGCGATGGTCGATCCCGCATCCGGGCTGGATGCGAAAACCACGACATCACACTGATGATCGATGCCTTCGGCGGTGCGGATGCCTCCACTGCTGAACCGGGCAATGGGCCAGGTAACCAGCTTGCAGTTGGGTGCTTGCAGTGCGGTAAGGAACTCATCGGTCACCACGACGTTGGGGCGACCGGTGAGCCTCAGCGGCGTCAGTTGACGCCGGATCCAGGGGTCCGGCACACGCCGGCGCAGGTTGCGCTGGGCCACTACTTCGAGCAGCCCGAGCGTTGTGGTACGCCTACCCGAGAACCAGGCCTGGCGTGTCTCACGGCGTAGCGTGCGATCGACCAGCTGACCGACGCGGCCACTGGTCCGAGGCAGCACCCAATCGGGTGAACTCTGGAAAAGCTTGACACTGGCAGCATTTCGCACCACTACGGGCAGCACCGACGCGGCGGCGGCGCTATTACCGACGACGGCGACACGCAGCCCGGCGAACTCTGTACCGTCACCGATCCTGGCGGCGTCGAGGATCTTTCCGGTGTACCCCTCGATACCCCGGATGTCGGGACTACCGTCCACCGACCCGGTGGCCAGCACGACCGCGCGTGCGGTGAAGCGCTGTCCTGCTTCCGTGTCCACGATCCACAAGTCACCGTCGAGCGCGATCCGGGTGACGTCATGACCGAACTTCACGTGCGGATCGAGCTTGAACAGGGCGATGGTGTCGTCACGCCAGCTTCCCGGTGCCGGGCGGGCACGATCGAGCACGGTGAAGTCGGCGATCCCGGCCTCTTGTAAACCCACCGCGGTACCCAGACCGGTGTATCCGGCGCCTACGACGACGACCGACAGCGCGGGGCCCGTCACCGGGGCACCACCTTGACCGGGGATTCCTTTTCGTAGGCGGTATCCCACAACTCACGCGGATCGGTGTCCGCGGGCAGTAGCCGGCCCAACCGTGAGATGATTCCCGCGGCCCACGAATAGGGCACCGGCGCATGACGTTTCATCGCCCAGATGAGTTTTGCATCGGGCTGCGGGACCACATACAGCCGCCCCCGATCGTGCGCGTTGAGGGTGGTCTTCGCGATCCATTCCGGCGACACCCCAACCCATTTGAACGCGGTACTCGCGAGGTTGGTCAGCGGCCCGGGGATGCGTGCGCCGTCCAGGATGTTCGTCTTGACGGCCGTGGGACATAGCACCGTTACCAGCACCCCGCTGCCCGCCAGCTCGGCACGTAGCGTCTCCGAGAGCGCGAGCACGGCAGCCTTGCTCACGTTGTACGGGCCCATCAATGGCGCGGCCGCGAAACTGGCGGCGGACGACACGTTGATGATGCCGCCGAATCCCTGTTCACGCAGCCGGGGGGTGAAAACCTGGCAACCGTAAATCATTCCCCACATGTTGATGCCGATGGTGGCGTGCCAGTCGTCCATCGACACCTCACCGATGGGTTTGCCGCCCGTTCCGATACCCGCGTTGTTGATCACCAGATCGGGGGCCTGCCCCAGCCAGTCGGTCGCGGTGTCGGCGAGCGTGACGATCTCGTCATACGAACTGACGTCGCACACGACAGGATGCGCGTTGTCACGTCCAAGCTTGTCGGCGGTCTCCTGTGCGCTGGCCAGGTTGATATCGGCACACACCACCCGGCCGCCACGAGCGACGATGGCCTCCGCGAAGGCGCGTCCGATGCCGCTGCCTGCGCCCGTCACCACCGCGCTCGCCCCGTAACTGACCTTCGGACGTCGGCGCGGGTAGGCTCCCGCGTCGGGTGCCGTCATTGGCATCACCCTTCGCTTGTCGCTTACGCATCACTCGTAAACGTAAACCAAGCGTGTGTCACGCCCGCCCGCTTGTCAAGGGTCCGGCGAGATTAATGTCGGGTTAGTCGTACCGCGCGAAGACTACTGCAGCGCGGGCAGGCCATCAATCGAGCTGCCGTTCTTCTCCAGCGCGCCCTCCAGGGTCATCTTCTGCTCCGGCACCTTCTCGATGTGCTTCTCGTACACGTCTCGATGACCCACGAAATCCATCAGCGGAACCGAGTAGCCGCAGGAGTCGGCCACCCGGGTGACGTCAACCAAAATGATTGAGCGCGCACCCTTTTCGAGCTTCTTGTCGAAGTGGCCACGCAGCGTCGGGTAGTCGGGTTCGTTGAACTGCACCACACGGGCGCGGCCGTGCAGCCGGATGATGCGGCAGCGCTTGTCGAACGAGCAGAACATGAGCACGATGCGCCCGTTATCGCGCACGTGCGCGATGGTCTCCGCACCGCTGCCGACGTAGTCCAGGTAGCCCACGTGGTGTGGCCCGAACACCGCGAAGGTCCCGGCCATCCCCTTGGGAGAGACATTGACGTGCCCTTCGGGGCCGCTCGGTGCGGTGCCCACGAAGAACACCGGCTGCTCGGTCAGCCATCGAGCGAGCTTGTCGTCAATCTCCTCGTACACGTGACCCATACGGTCCAGGGTGCCACTCGGGCCTGACAACCCGCCACTGGATTTCGCAGGTCAGATGCGTGCGCGCAGATCCTTGCGCAGGATCTTGCCCGCAGCGCTCTTGGGGATGGCGTCGATGAACTCCACCTGTCGAATCCGCTTGTGCGGAGCCACCTTCTGCTGGACGAAGGCCATGACCTCTTCATCAGTGAGGTCCTGATCAGTGCGGACCACGAACGCCTTGGGAATCTCGCCGCTGGAGGGGTCGGGAACGCCGATGACGGCAGCGTCGCCAATACCCGGGTGCGTCAGCAGCAACGCCTCTAACTCGGCGGGCGGCACCTGGTAACCCTTGTACTTGATCAGCTCCTTGAGCCGATCGACGATCGTCACCACGCCGTCGGCGCGCACGACCGCGATATCTCCGGTGTGCAGGAACCCGTCGGGTTCGATCGTCGCTGCGGTGGCCTCCTCGTTGCCGAGGTAACCGGCCATCACATTGGGGCCACGCACCAGCAGCTCGCCGGGCGCACTCTCGCCCTCGGCAGGAATCTCGATCTCCGCACCGGTCTCGGTGTCGATGAGCTTGTTCTCAGAATTCGGCACCGGGATACCCACCGAGTTCAGCGGGATATCGGGCCGACCCGGCGGAATGAGGTGGCTGACGGGGCTGAGCTCGGTCATCCCGTAGCCCTGGCTGACACGGCAATTCAGGCGCGCGGCCACGGCATTGCCCAGCTGCTCGTCCAACGGGGCAGCACCCGAGAACACCGAGCGCAGGCAGGAGACGTCGTACTTATCAACGTCCGGGTGCTTGGCCAGCACCACCGCCACCGGCGGAGCGACGAAGACGTGGTCCACGCGATAGTTGGCGATGGAGCCCAGGAAGGTATCGAGCTCGAACCGGGGCAGGATCACCAGCTCGGCGCCCAGCTTGAGTTGCACGTTGAGCAGCACGACCAGACCGTAGATGTGGAAGAACGGGAGGACGGCCAGCACCCGGTCGCCCCGTTCCACTCCATAGAGGTGTTTGGCCTGCGCAATGTTGGCGACCAGGTTGTGGTGGGTGAGCATGACGCCCTTGGCCTTGCCGGTGGTTCCCGACGAGTACGGCAGCACTGCCAAATGCGTTGCCGGGTCAAAGGAAACCTCCGGCGGCGCCAGATCGGGCCGCACGATATCGGCCAGGGAGAGGCGTCCCTCGACAGGATCGATGGTGATCACGTTGACGGCATCAAGACCCGCGATCTCCGCAGCCTCCAGCGCGCGCGACAGCAGCGGCGATACCGTGAAGACGAGCTGCGCCCTGGAGTCGATGAGCTGCTTGGCCAGCTCCTCGGCGGTGTACAACACGTTGACAGTGCTCGCGGTGCCGCCCGCGCGCAGGATGCCGTGCAACACCACGGCGAAGGCCGAGCAGTTCGGCAGGAAGACCGCCGCGACGTCGCCGAGACCGAATCCTCGGTCGGCCAGACCCGCCGCCGCCGCGTCAATCTGCGAACGCAGCTCCCCAAAGGTGGTCTGTGCCCCGAAAAGCCCGTCGATGAGCGCGACGCGGTCGTTGTCTCCGCTCGTGTCGCCGAACACATACTCGTAGACAGAGCAGTCGGGAATGGAAACGTCGGGCAGAGGGCTACGGAACGTCACGCCGGACAGTCTTGCACGCCGCGTCTAGTCCGTGCCGATGGTCCTGGCCTCTTCTGGGCCTCTCCCGGCCGACGAGGGTCAATCCTCGATGAGGTGCTCGAAGGCCTCAAGGTTCTTCAGCGACTCGCCCCGCGAGGTACGCCACGCCCACTCCTTCTGGATGGACGTCTTGAACCCCAACTCCAGCAGGATGTTGAAGTCGTTGTCCGCGGCTTCCAGCACCTGTCCGAGCAACCTGTCGATCTCATCCGGGGTGATCGCCGGCAGCGGCAGGCGACCCACCAGGTAGATATCGCCCATGTTGTCGATCGTGTACGCGACGGCGTACAAGCGGCGGTTGCGTTTGAGCAGGTAGCGGTAGACACCCTCGGTGTTCTCGTCGGGGCGCCGACAGACGAACACCTCGACGCGCACGGCGTGCTCACCCGGGCTGAGCATCGTGGTGATCTTTTGCTTGCGTTCACCGGGCAGCTCCACGATCAGCGCCGGCTTGCCATCCGGACCGTGATGCTCGGTGAAGGTGATCTCCCGCTCCGCGAGCGTCCGCACGATGGTGGCGTAGGCGTCCCCGGCGGTGGTCATCGCCGCAGCCCCGACAGCCGGCGCGACCGAAACCGCGAACGCGGCGGACGCGGCGTCGAGGGTCTTTGTGGCGCACGGTAATCGGAGATGGCCCGGCTGTAACTGGCAAGCAGGGCATCGGCGGTGCTGGACCAGGAAAAGCCGGCGGCATGCGCGACGGCCGCACTGCTGAACTCGGCCCCGGTGCGCGCCAACAGGTCCGCGATGGCATCCGCCCAATCCTCGGTGCGGTGCGTCGGGACCAGCAGGCCGCTCCGTTGGTCGGCGACCGCGACCGGAAGACCCCCCACCTCGGCCGCCACCACCGGGGTCCCGCAAGCCTGGGCCTCGATGGCCACCAGTCCGAAGGACTCCGAATAGCTGGGCACCGCAACGATATCGGCCGCCCGATACACCTGGGCGAGCCGTTCTCGCGACTGTGGCGGCAGGAAGGTCACCCGGTCTGCGATCCCGAGGTCCGCAGCGAGATCCTGCAGTGCCGTCGGCTCGTCGAGACCGCTGCCGGACGGCCCGCCGACGATGAGAACGCGAACCCCGGGCAGCTTGGCGGCCGCGCGTACCAGCAGATCGGGGGCCTTCAGGGGCTGGATGCGTCCGACGAAGGCGACGATCTGCTCATCGGCCCGCAGGCCGAACTCGGCGCGGGCGGCCGTCTTGTCGCCGGGCGTGAATACGTCCAGGTCGACGCCGGGGTGAACGATATCGATGCGGCCTGGGTCGGCATTGTGTATCGAAATCAGTTGTTCAGCTTCGTCCTTGGTGTTGACGATGAGTCTGTCGGCCTCGTCTACTACCTGCTGCTCCCCCACCGCGCGCAGTGCGGGCTCCGGGCGGTCCCCCTTGGCGAGCGTTTGATTCTTGACCGCGGCGAGCGTGTGGGCGGTGTGGACCAGAGGCACGCCCCAGCGGTCGCGGGCCAGCCAGCCCGCTTGACCGGAGAGCCAGTAGTGCGAGTGAACCAGGTTGTAGTAGCCGGGCTCGTGGATCGCCTCGGCGCGCAGCACGCCGGCGGTGAACGCGCACAGCTGGGTGGGCAGGTCGTACTTGTCCAGGCCCTCGAACGGGCCGGCGCCGATATTGCGCACCGTTACCCCGTCCGCGACGGCCACCACCGGCTCGTCGGACGACGCGGTGGCGCGGGTGAAGATGTCGACGGCAACACCCCGGCGGGCCAGCTGAAGAGCCGTTTGCAGCACGTAGACGTTCATGCCGCCGGCGTCGCCGGTACCCGGCTGGGCCAGTGGCGAGGTGTGTACGGATAGGACGGCGATGCGGCGCGGCTTCAGCGCCGAAACCGCCCGGCGCGCGAACTCATCGCCACTAAGCACACAGCCATCTTGTCACTTACGCACAAGCTGTCGGCGCGCAGCACTCCTACCTGCGATGTGAGCCTCAGCGCGCCGCGATCTTCTGGTGATATCCCTCTTCCAGGATCTTGCGCAGCTTCTCGTCCGAGTGCGTGATGGCCAGCGAGATGAACGGCGAGATGACCTTGCCCAGCGCGCGTCCGGCAAGCCCGCCGGGCAGCCGGTAGTCGATGTTGATCTCCAGCTCGGTCTCACCATCGGAAATGGGCCGGAACCGACATTCGACCTGGTTGTCGATACCCGAGCGCGACGCGGTGGTGAACAGGGTGTCCGGATCCCACTCCGTCACCTCGATCGTCGACCTGAGGGTGGCGCCGAGGTTGATGGCGATGTCGTACTTGGCCCCGAGCCCCCGTGGCACGTCGTTCACAAAACGGACATGCTCGATCCCGAACATCCAGTCCGCCAGATGGTGCGCATCACTGATGTAGTCGAAGGCGTATGCCATCGGCACCTTCGCGGAGGACACGTGGTGGATATGCGTCATGCGCACATGCCTATCACTTTTTGGCCCCCGTCGTAGATTCGCGACCAAAACGCCAGCAACCACCTCGCTCGGTGTGAGGCTACGGCGGAAATTCGCGGGAAATCCCGCCATCGCGTCACACTCGACGTGCCGAGAGCTAGGCCAGCGCGGAGGTCTCCGACCGCCGGGCCGATGCCCGCCGCATGGCGCCCAACGGATCGGCGAACAAACCACCGAGGGAGACCACACCTGCGCCGGCCTCCTGCACGCGGTTGCCGAACGCCGTCACACGAATATCGCGCTTGGACAACGTCGATCGGTCCAGGAACGCGGTCTCGACGTCGTTCATCACCTCGGGGTATTCGGTAAAGGCCTGCCCACCCACGATCACCTCGTCGGGGTTGAGGATGTCGCGCAGCAGCGCCACCGACTGGCCAAGCACTCGGCCACGTTCGGAAAGCAGTTGGCGCGCAGACTCATTGCCACCGCGCGCGGCCTTGTACACCGCGCTCACCGAAACGCCGTCACCTGCGGGCACGATGCGCAGCCTGCGCGCGGCAGCCAGCACCGCCTCGTCACTCACCGTGGTCTCCAGCTTGCCCGTGCCGCCCAGCAATTCGGAATCAACCGGCAGCGCCGCAATGGTGCCCGGACCGCTGGACGGGCTGTGTACCCGTCCGTCGATGGCCAGCGCGAAACCGACTGTCTCACGGGCATATACGTACAGACTCGTCAGAGAGCGGGCCGCGAAGCGCCGCAGCCCCAGTAGCAGCTCGGCGCCGGCCATCGCGTCCACGTGCGAGGCCACCGACACCGGCAGACCCAGTGTGTCGGCGAAAACTCGCCCAACGGGGGCCTCGGTCCAGCCCAGCCGAGGGTGATCCACCGTCCCGGCAGGTCCGTTGACCACACCACCGGTGGCCACGCCGATCCACAGCGGGCGCCGCCGGTGCCAGCGGGCCAGGTACCGCTGCGCGCTCCCGGCCAGCGAGGCCAGTGCGGCACCCTGCGGACCGTTAGGCGTGGGGGTTTCCACCACATCGAGGGTCCGGCCGAACAAGTCGGTCGCCACAATGCTGGTGGCCCGGGCACCGATGTGGATACCCAGGGTCAGGAATGGCTCATGGTTGAGTTCCACCGGCACCCGCGGCCGGCCGATGGCGCCGGAGACCGCCAGATCAGCACGTTCGCGAAGTAGTCCGGCGTCCAGCAGCGCGGTGACCTGCCGGTTGACGGTGGCGATGGAAAGGCCTGTGACCTGGGAAATCGCATCGCGGGCCACGGGTCCGCGCACACGTGCGGCGCGGAATACCGAGGATGCGGCGCTATCGCCGATGTACAAGGCAGGGGGATGAATCTGGTGACGGGAAACAGGTCGGCGAACCGGAGAAGTCATGAGGGGGTCCTTTGGCGGAAGGCCGGATTCAGACGAAGGCTGAAGCGCGGGCTACAGGTGGCTAATGGTGTTGTGAACTGGGGCGATACCGCGCCCGAGACGTCAGGAAAGACGTGCAGAAACTAGGCGCAGCGACAGACGCAGCGACAACACAGCTCGCGAGCCAGCGGCAGCCGAGAACCAATACCCGCGATCACGAAAGTGACCCGGGGTTCGGCGGCGCGCTTAATGGACACAGGCGCAATTTAGCATCCCTACGAGCCGATGTCCTAGTAGGCGTTCTGACTACAGTGGCGTGCATGACCAATCCCACGTTCGACGGCCGGGTCGCGGTCGTTACCGGTGCCAGCTCAGGAATCGGCGCGGCAACCGCTAAATACCTTGCCGCCCTTGGATTTCACGTTGTGGTTGCCGCTCGGCGCGAGGACCGCGTCAACGCCCTGGCCGAGGAGATCGGGGGCACGGCGGTTGTACTCGACGTCACCGACGCCGATTCGGTTGCCGCCCTTGCGCAGAGCCTGGATCGGGTGGACGTGCTGGTCAACAACGCCGGTGGCGCGTGGGGCCTGGAGCCGGTACTCGAAGCGGATCTGGAGCACTGGCGCTGGATGTGGGAAACCAATGTGGTGGGCACCCTGCAGGTGACCCGAACCTTGCTGCCCAAACTGATTGCCTCCGGTGACGGACTCATCGTCACCATCACCTCCATTGCCGCGCTCGATGTGTACGACGGCGGCAGCGGATACACGTCAGCCAAGCACGCCCAGGCGGCGTTGCACCGGACGCTGCGCGGCGAGCTTCTCGGAAAGCCCGTGCGGCTCACCGAGGTCGCACCCGGTGCGGTGGAAACCGAGTTCTCGGTGGTGCGCTTCGACGGTGACCAGGACCGGGCGGACGCGGTCTACCGGGGCATCACCCCACTGGTCGCCGAGGACGTCGCCGAGATCATCGCGTTCGTCGCGTCGCGACCCCCGCACGTCAACCTGGACCAGATCGTCGTCAAACCGCGAGATCAGGCATCCTCCACCCGCAGGGCGACACGCGACTGAACGCGCAGAGCGCGCCAATCCTCTTCTTCAACAACCAGATCCGCGCTGGACTATCGGGGGGTGGTGGTCGGGGTACCCGACAACCACGGTGCACCCGACGGGGTCAACGGAGCTGACGTCGGCGTCCCCGACAACGTCGGTGCACCCGACGGGGTGAGCGGGACGGTGGTCGGGATGGACGAGGTCGACGGCGTCGACGTGATCGTCCGTTCCTTCGGATTCGGGGGGAGCGCCGACATCGATTGCCAGGTCGGCCAGTCCACCACCCAATCCCACAGGTCGCCGTCGGCGTAGGACAGCTCGATCGAGGTGCCGGTCACCTCGACAGGATCACCGTAGATGGCGGTACGGAAGTACGACTCGGCATCACCCAACGACAAGTTGATACAACCGTTCGTGACATTGGTACTGCCTTGCTGACCAACGGTATTGGGGTTCGCGTGGATGAACTCGCCGTTATTCGAGATCCGGACTGCGAAACGTTCGTGAACGTTGGTGTACCCGGCCGCCGGGTTGGACATCCAGAAATCCTCGTACTTCTCGGTGACGACGTGAATCCCGCTGCGGGTGACGTTGCGCGGCAGGTCCGCCTCACCGTAGCTGCACGGCAAGTCCAGGATGGTGCCTTCGTCGGTGGTCACCCGGATACGGTGGCTCGGCGCATCGGCATAGACAATCTGGCGGCGCCCCACGCTGAAATCCAGGGACATATCTTCGTTACCGAACGCCCCGTCCCCCAGCGGAATTCCATAGAGATTGGCCTTCACCCCGACCTTGGTGCCGGCCTTGAAGTACTCCCGTGATCGCCAATGGACTCGGGAACCCTGCTGCTCGTCAGGCAGCCAGGCCCAACCACCTTCGGTGGGCGGGTCGCACACGATGCTCAGCGACTTCTCCGCCGCGGCCTTGTCGGCGATATGCGCATCGAACTGGATGATCACGGGAGCCGCGATCCCTACCGTCTGCCCATCGGCGAGCTGGAACTGACCGTTGACCTTCGCCGTCGGCACCAGGGTGGTGAAGGTGCCGGACACCGCAACGGCCTTGCCGTCCAGCCCTACGGCCGAACCTTTCCAGGTGTACGTCACGTCGAATCCGAGAGGCTCGGTGGTGCGGAACCTCGTTTGGTCTCGACTGAGGGCTCCGGCGACGACCTTGCCGTCGGCGTTGACCAACTTCACGTCCTGGAACCATCCGTTGGCCACGGTCACGCTGACCGGCGCGGTCGGGTTGACCTCCTTGGCCTTGTCGTCGGGCAAGAAGGTCAGGACGGCGCCCGGCGACGGGGCATCCTGCGGCGTGTTCGAGCCGACGGTCGTGCAGGCGGCAGCAACGGCGGGCACCGTCAGACCCAACATCGTGAGCGCGCGCCGTCGCGTCAGCGCATCACCGAAATCTGGTCTGGGGTACATCACGACACCCCACGATACGGCCCGCCGCGGACAGCTTCGCCCGGCCCGACCAGGATCACACCCCGGATCGTGCGGGACCTGCGGTTTTGTCGGGCCCCGCGACTAGTAGACCGGGATATCGAAGATCGCCGCGGGCGCACCGTACTGCGCACCCCAGCCGGCCCAGGCGATATCGCTCGGCCCCACCCGCTTGTCGACGAGCGCCCAGCCCTGCTCGTCCTGATGCAGCAGGGCTACGTATTTCTTCGACAGGACACCATGGGCGGAGGCTTCGGCAAAGGGCGTACCGGTGTAGTCGATAGGGCTACCGTCGGGCTCCTGCATGGCCGACCAGAGGAAGACCCATCCATCGGCGGACTTGAGGCTGCGCACATCCAGGCGCACCGGCTTGCCGAGCTGGGCCGTCACATCCGCGAGCGCCGGCGCCAGGATCACGGCCGCCTCCGGGGACGTCGGGTCCACCGGCGTCGCGCCGGGGTCGGCCGCCGCGAGCGGCGCCGTGAGCAGGCCGGCGCACACCAACAGCACCAGGAATGCGATCCGCATGGGGTCCTCCTTCGTTCCCGACAGGGGAACGGTAGACGACCCACCACGCACATACGCGGAAGGCGCGGATTCTGACTCGACCAGAACTAGACGCCGATCACGGCCGTGTCTTCCGGAGCCAGCGCGCGGCCGTCCGCCGCACGCAGCTCGAAGCGCTGCACCGGACGGGACGTCTCGCGATCGACCAGTGCGACGCGCCGTTCCCCAGCGGCGAAACAGAACTCGTCGCTCCACTGTCTCAGGGCCACCAAGACGGGAAACAGCCCGCGCCCCTTCGCTGTCAGTTGGTACTCATGCCGCGCCCCGGCCGGAACAACCTCGAGGATGCCGTTGTCCACCAACGTCGCCAGACGAGAAGCCAGGATGTTCTTCGCGAGCCCAAGACTCTTCTGGAACTCCCCGAACCTGCGTAATCCGTCGAACGCGTCACGAACGATCAGCAGTGACCAGCCGTCCCCGATCTCACCCAGCGGCCTGGCCAGGGTGCAGCTCGAATCCGCGTGACTGGCGCGACCCACCATGAACAGTCTCCCTTGGTTGCAATATGCAACCATTCATGTCAGGCTCAAATGGTTGCGAAGTGAAACCAACTCTACCGAGGGGTACGCGTGCTGACCAGACCCGTCATCGTGTTGTTCTCGATCGCCTGCGGCCTCGCGGTGTCGACCATCTACTTCTCACAGCCGCTGCTGGACACCATCGGGGCACAATTCTCCATGCCCACAGCACAAGTCGGCATTGTGCTCACCCTCACCCAGGTTGGGTACGCCATCGGCCTACTGCTGATCGTGCCCCTTGGCGATGCCGTCAACCAACGTCGGCTCATCGTCGGTCAGACCGTTCTGCTGGGTGCATCCCTGCTGGCCACGGCGATATCGCCCAACGCATGGACGTTCCTGCTCAGCGTCACCGCCGTCGGCGCGCTCGCGGTGGTGACGCAGGTGATGGTCGCCTACACGGCGGTACATGCCGCGCCAGAGCGACAGGGATGGGCCGTGGGCGTAGTCACCGGCGGCATCATCAGCGGTATTCTCTTGGCACGCACAATATCCGGTGCCCTGTCCGATCTGTTCGGCTGGCGAGCAGTGTATGTGGTGGCCTCCATCGCCGCGGTCACCACCGCGGCGATTTTGGCGCACGCACTGCCGCACTCCAGGCGCCCGCCCCAGGGGCTGCCCTACCGACGACTCATCGCCTCCACGCTGCGGCTCCTGCGCGACGTGCCGGTGTTGCGCTCGCGGGCCATCATCGCGATGCTCATCTTCGCCGCCATCACCGTGATGTTGACGCCCATGGTGTTACCGCTTACGTCCGCGCCATATCACCTGTCGCATACCGAAGTCGGTTTGTTCGGGCTGGCCGGGGCAGCGGGTGCACTGGGCGCGTTCAAGGCCGGATCGTGGTGCGACAGGGGCTGGGCCAACCGGGTTACCGGCGTGGGCCTGTCGTTGATGCTCACGGCATGGGTTTTCGCGGCGACCCTGCGCTGGACCATGTTCGGACTGACCGTCGCGGTCGTGATCATCGACTTCGGGCTCCAGTCGGTACACGTAGCGAATCAGAGCCTCATCTACCGGCTGGATACCGAACTTCACGGCCGACTCACCGCCGCCTATATGACGTTCTATTCGATCGGCAGCGCTGTCGGCGCCATTGTGTCGACCTGGGTGTACGCGACCCGCGGATGGGGCGGCGTCTGCCTGCTGGGCGCCTCGATAAGCCTGGGCGCACTGTGCTATTGGATCGGGAGCAGCGCCAGCTCTGGCGCGGTGGCCGCCGCGGACACCGACAACCGCTGCCGAGAAAGCGCCGGCCATGCCTGCACGGCACAGAACGGCGCGCACTGATCCTGTGCGGCGTGCGTCGCGACATGCACGCAGCACTGGGTGAGCCGCTCCTCGATCATCGTCGACATATCCATGAACGGCTTGACGGTGATCCGCACTATGCGCTCTCCGAGCATGCGCCGCAGCTTCGCCCTCCGTCCCGGTAACGCCGAGGCAGCGAGCGTCATCAACGTAGCGATACCCAAATCGCAGCTGTCGCAGATGGTCTTCCACACATCGCCGATGGTCGGATGCGACAGGGAGGATTGCTCGGACAGCAGGCCCAGCAGCGACTCTTTCACCGCCAGCCGCAGCTGCTGCGGAACCTCCTGATCGGCAATGCGATTGGATACCAAACCAAGGTTCTCCTTGAGGCGATCGTGTCCGATCAAGGAGGTCAACGACCGCCACACCGCGGCATCATCGCGCAGCATGTATCCCACTGAACAGCAGTGCGGGTGCGAACACGGCAGGGCCGTCAGGTCACGCCAGGTGACGACATCCCCGGTCTGCGGGCCAAGACGTTTCAGCACACCGGTGTGAGTAAGCCGCTGCATCGGGTCGATCACGCCTGCCCGGCCGGACCCGAACTGCGGCTGTATCGAGACACCACCCACGTAGGGTGTGTCGAGGGCGAGACCGATGACCGAGCCGATATCCGCGTCGTTGACTCCGAGCGCCGTAGTCATGACCAATGTCGTGAAGATCTCACTGTCCGAGAGACGTTGTACCGCCGCGGCTTTGATTCTCGTCAGATCGCCACCCCGATGATGCCTCGAAGCATCGGCCGACGGACCGTCGTACTGGAGATAGACCTCTACGCGCTCACGGTGACGAGCCAGCAGCTCTAACAGGGCATCATCGCGCGCAATGAGAACACCATTGGTATTGATCAGGATTCGGGTGATCGGTCGAGCCATCAGCTCATCGAGCAGCCGGGCAAGCTTCGGGTACACAGTGGGTTCGCCGCCGCTGAGCATCAGAACATCCAGTCGGCCGTTCTCCCGTGCAAGCCGCTGGTCGACATTGCTGAGCACCCGCTCCACCGGTACCACACCGTGCAAGTCCGGCGAGGAATCGGCAAAGCACGTGGGGCAGCGCAGGTTGCACGCCTCGGTGATGTCTGCCAGCAGGATGCACGTGTGCTGGGTCTGCATCTCGGGCAACCCGCGCAGATAAGCCATCGGGATGGGATCGAAGTTACCCGGCACATCCGGGACATGGGTCTTGGTGGGTGCCGTCCATTCCTCCAGGTACTCAAGGATCTCAGCGTCCTCGTCGTACAGCGTGCGCACCAACCCGTGCACGCGGCAGGCCCGTTCGAGCCATACCCGGTCGTCACGGTGGGCGAGCCAGCCCGAGAGCCGGTCCACCTCCGCGAGGGGGCGCTCCGGGTTCGCCTCGTGGCACTGCGGACAGAAAGCATTGACGTACCGCAGGATGCGGTCCCCGCGCAGCCCCATACCCGCCACGTCTACTCCAATCCGTCCAATATCGAAAGACAGCCCACGATGAACCCCGTCATGATCGCCACGGTTGCCCAACCGATCATGAAGCCGATTCCCAGCCCGCGGACCCAGTCCCGGCCCCACACTGTCAACGCGAGCCCACCGCCCAAACCGATGACCGACATCACGACGGCCACCACGGTCGCCCGGGTATCGGGCGCGAACCCACCACTCATCGCGTTCTCCAGCACCAAAAAGGTTCCGAACGTCATCACCCAGAAGACGAAGACACCGACGAAGGTCATCCCCACCACCGCACCACCGCTGGATTTCGGCGGCGGCTGCCGATAGGGGTAGTAACCGGGCGGATACGGCGGATATCCGGGCGGCAGCGGATATCCGGTGGGACCGTACGACTCCGGGCCATACGGGTATTGCTGAGGTTGCTCACCTTCGGGTGGCGGTTGCGGCGGGATGCTCATTGGTACAACACCGGATTCAGCCCCGTGCAGATTCCGACCGTGAGCACGGACACCAATGCCCAGCCGACCATCAGGCCCACACCCCAACCACGCTTGTCACGATCCCCCGTTCTGATGAGCACCGTGCCCACGCCGAAGGCGACCGCAATCCCTACCAGCGCAACAAATCCGGGCACCACCTCGAGGCCGGTGCCGTACCTGTCGGCCAACGACCCGCCGATCATCAATGAGAGGAATCCAAACACCGCGTTGCCGAAAATGAAGGAGAGTGCGCCGGCGACCATCGTCGCCCCACTCGTGCCGGGTTTGGGCTGTTCGGGTTGATAGCTCATGCCGTCATCACCTCGGCGCGGCGCTTGCAGAACATGCCGTCGTAATAGCCCGCACGGTATCCACGCCATAGCCTCCATGCGGCCAGAGTCATACCTAGCAGCAGAACCCATTGCGGACGAGTGAGATTCAGCCAAACCGTTTCGTTGGCGCGGGTGAATTCGACCAAGAACCGGAACACCGCGTACGCGGATACATAGAGCACGAAGAGCTCACCGGTATGTGTCACACGCGGGCGCAGCCACCACCACAGCACGGCGAAGGCCACCAACTGGAAGGCGATCTCGTACAGGAAGGACGGATGCATGGCCACCCCGGCCAGGCACCCCGGACAGTTCGGTCGCGATGCCGGAGCGTGCACACCCCACGGCAGCGAGGTCGGCCGGCCCGGGGCCTCGGTGAGGTGACATCCGATCCGGCCCACCGCCATACCCAACGCCACCGCGGGCGCGAACAGATCGCCGGTCTTGGCCTGGTATCCGATGAGCCGCTTGGCCACCAAGACGCCGATGTACGCTCCCAACAGCCCGCCGATGATGCTGCGCGACCCGAACATCCACGCCTCGACAAGGCTGGGATTATGCGCCGGGTTGAGATGTTCGATCCAGCCCGAAAGCCGCATACCGATCGCACCGCCGACCAAGGCACCCGCCACCGCGATCAATGACTGCTCAGCGGGAGCACCTCTGCGACGTGCTTCGTAGGCGAAGACCACGGCAGCAACCAGCACTCCGAGCCCTACGAAGAGCCCGTGCACGCCAATTCCCAGCCCCATCGGCTCACTGTACGAGCCAGCACCGTGGATACGCAGCGCAAATGCGCGATTACCGGAAGTTACAGCGCGCAGCCCACCAGCACCGGCTCGGGGACCAGCTGGACACCGAAGGCGTCCAAGACCCCGTCGCGAACGGTACGCGCGAGCTCCAGTAGGTCGCCGGTACTCCCTCCCCCACGATGAGTCAGTGCCAGTGCATGTTTCGTGGACACCCGCACCGAAGACTGCGCGCCCGGATACCCCTTGACGAAGCCGGACCGCTCCACCAGCCAGCCCGCCGAGAGTTTCACCCCGTCCGGGGCCGGATACTGCGGAATGGCGATATCGGGCCCGAGCCGATCGTGGGCGCGTTCCCGAACGGTATCCAGATCACCCTCGGTAACAACAGGATTCGTAAAGAAGGAACCGACACTCCAGGTGTCGTGATCGGACTCGTCGAGCACCATGCCCTTGCCCCGCCGCAGGCCGAGCACCGCCTCACGCACCGCCAGCGCATCAGCGCGCTCCCCTCGATCCACCCCGAGCTCCTTGGCAAGCTCCGGGTAGCGGATCGGAGAACTCAAACCGTCGGCGGATAAACCGAACTCGACCCCGAGTACCACTCGGGCATCGGTGCCCTTGAGAATGCTGGTGCGATAGCCGAACCCCAGCTCGCCGGGCTCGTACCACCGCACGTGGCCGGTCGCCCGATCCAGCACCTGCACGCGCCGCAGCAGCGCGGCCACCTCAACGCCGTAGGCACCCACGTTCTGCACCGGCGTGGCACCGGCGGTGCCCGGGATTCCCGAAAGACATTCCAGTCCTCCCAGACCGGCCCGCAGTGACAGCGCCACAACCTCGTCCCAATTGGTCCCCGCGTCCGCGCGCAACAGCGGCCCGTCCACCGTCACACCGGCCGAGGCGATGTGCACCACCGTGAGGTCCGGAAGGTCGTCGGCCAACACCAGATTCGAACCGCCCGCGAGCAACAGGACGGGATGGCCGTCCAGCGCGGCCAGCGCACCGGTCACCTGCGCGCTGCTCTCGCACCGAATGAGCGTGGAGGCCACCGGCCCCAGCCGCAGGGTCGTCAACGAGGCAAGCGGAGCATCGTCGGTCACCACGGCGCCGAGATCCTCGATCTTCGCGCGCGTTGTTGGTGCCAACCTTTTCGGTCTTCGCGCAAGCGGCTCATCCAAGCTCACGGGCGGTAACGGTAGCCTTGCCACCCATGGCACGCTCATTTGACCTGTCAGTGGAGTATTCAGCCAGCGTCGAACAGGTCCACGCGGCCCTCGCCGACGAGGGCTACTGGAACGAACGTCTGGCAGGCTCCGGCGCCGACACCGCCACCCTGGATTCCCTGAAGTCCGGCGGCGGCGCACTCGAAATCGTCACCACTCAAGTGCTGCGCAGCGACCGGCTGCCGGGCATCGTGTCGCAGTTTCACCGAGGAGACCTGCAGATCGTCCGCACCGAGAAATGGAGCGCCATCACCGACGGTGCGTCCGAGGGCACCGTGGTGGGCTCGATACCGGGCGCACCCGTCACCCTGTCCGGTACCGCACGGTTGCACACCGGCGCCAAGGGCTCACGCCAGGACCTGAAGGCCAGCGTGGAGGTGAAGATCCCCCTGGTCGGAGGCAAGATCGAGGGCTTCGTCGGCGGAAAACTCATGGACCTGTTATCTGCCGAACAGCGATTCACCTCGGAGTGGATCGCCACCCACGGCTAACCTGGGTCCGATGTCCAGGCGTTCGGTGTTCACGGTGAATTTTCCGGCTCCGGCCGAGAAGATCTACCAGGACTTCGCGAGCCGGGGCTACTGGGAAACCCTAATGTCGGCGTATGGGTGGCTCACCCCGGTCTCGGAGATTCATACCCTGACGGTGACCGATCGCGGTATCGACGTAGTGGTCAAACAGAATCTGCCCCGCATGTATCTGCCGCCGATAGCGCAGAAGGTGATGCTCACCGACATGATCATCACCCGGACGCAGCATTTCGAGCCGTTCGATCAGGGCAAGGGATCCGCGATGGGCAGCTACGGTGCCTCAGTATTCGCCGGACCGGGCGCCTTCACCGGGGTGTGCAAGCTATCCGATACCGATCAAGGCTCGCAGCTGAGACTCGCCAGCACGTGCAAGGTGTACATCCCGTTCATCGGAGGCAAGCTCGAAGACCTGATCCTGTACCACGTCAACGACCTGTTCCGCGTGGAAGAAGGTTTCATCGCTGACTGGATCTCGAAGCACCACTAGTTGCACGGACTATTTCGGAGCCACGAACCCGCCAACCTTCTGCTCGAGCAGTTCGGCCATCCGCAGCGGAGTGCGGTCCTCGAACATGGGACCGATGAGCTGCACTCCTACCGGCAGACCTGCCGAGGTTCGGCCCGCTGGTATTGCCGTGGCTGGCAGGCCGGGCATGGTCGCCAGGCCGGCCCAGACCAGCTGATTGACGAACGGGTGCTCGATACCGTCGATGGTGATATGCCGATCTTGCAAATCCGGTTCGTGATCGTGTGGGAAGGCGGGAGTCGGCGTGATCGGACACACCACCACATCGAATTCGGCGAAGAGCTGCCGCCAGCCATGGCGATGAAGCTCGCGACGGCCGTTCGCCTCGATCCAGTCGCGGTGGCTGAACACCGGGCCGCGCAGCCATGCCGTGTTGAAACCCCGGTCATCCGGATTCAGCGTGGCGGCCAGGATCCGCAGCTGCTCGTACCTCTCTACGGGATAACCTGCCGCGAGATTCGACGTGAGTAGCTCGGCATAGAGCCCTGCGGCGTCGGTCAGATCGGGCAGCAGCGGACTGCGCCGTTCGACGCGGACGCCGCCGTCGACGAGCGCGTCAAAGACGCGGTTAACGGCGGCCCGCACGGCGGATCCGGTGGGGATGAGTGGATGCTCGTCGAGGACCAAGACACGAAAGTCGCAGAGACGTTCGTGGCGGGCGGGCGGGCGGTAGAGCCACGTCGAATCCGACGCCCAAGGTGAGCGGGTCCGGCCCTGCCATCACCTCCAAAAGCAGTGTGAGGTCGCGGGCGGTGCGTGCCATGGGGCCGACCACGCTCAGATCGCGGTCGGCGGGCAACGGCGGATTGGGTGGCGGAAGATGACCGCGGTTCGCCACAAGTCCGAGTGTCGGCTTGTGCGCGTAGACGCCGCAGAAATGAGCGGGTGTGCGCAAGGAACCCGCAATGTCGGAGCCGATGGACAGCGCGCCGAATCCGGACGCCAGTGCCGCCGCTGATCCGCCCGAGGACCCGCCCGGTGTGCGACCGTGATTCCACGGGTTATTGGTGGTGCCGTAGATCTCATTGAAGCTCTGCAGATCTTGGAGCATCAAGGGCACGTTGGTCTTTCCGAGCACCACGGCGCCAGCGGTCTTGATCCGCGATACCTGCACCGCGTCGTCCGTCGGCATGTAGCTCCGGTGCTGGGGCATGCCCCAGGTCGTGGCCAGCCCTGCCACGTTGTAGGACTCTTTGACTGTCATCGGGATACCGAGCAGCGGCCGGTCCTCGCCGCGAGCACGCGCCTGATCGGCATCGCGCGCAGCGGCTCGCGCCCGATCGAAGTCCGGCACACAGATAGCGTTGATCACCGGGTCGTCCTGCTCGATACGGGCGATTGCCTCCTCCGTCAGTGCTACTGATGTGACCTCGCCGGCACGCAACGCGATCGCGAGCCTCTCGGCCGACTCAAAACTCCACTCCATGAATCTGACGCTATCCGCCTGCCGCGGAGGACATAAAATACCGCTGAGCGCAACAGGATCGGTGTTTTCTCTCCACGATGGCCCACGACGCCAAACATCAGTAGTCCGATTCGGCCGCCAGTAACTCGGCGAGGAATGCGTCACGGGCAGGCGTGGCCAGTCGGGCGCGCGCGAATGCGCGGACCCGATCGCGCAACTCGCTGGATTCGGCGGCCTCCCCGGCACCCACGCTGACCCGTGCCGCCGACCAGTCGGCATTCCAGGCCTGTGCCTCATCGGCGGGCCGACCGTCGCCGTCGAACACCGGCAGCACCGCGCCGCCTTCGGCATCCAACGCGCCGGCCCCATGAAAAACACCGCAGCACAACGAGACCGGAATACCCGCGGCCGATTCGGGGCCGGATAGCGCCGCTCGCAGCCGGGCGATTACCGTCGCGCCCTCGGCGACCACCCCCCAGGCCAGATTGCGTTCGGCCGCGTCGAAGATCCCCGGTGGCACATCCGACCAGGCGATGGTCACGTCCCCCGAGGCGATCACGCCCGAGGGCCTGGACTCATCGTCCAAGCCGGCGGCCAGCGCATAGTCCTCGCGTCGCGCAGCCGTGGCGCCCTGGGCGCCCCACTGCAGCCCAACATCGTCGGACAGGTCACGACACGGCGCCACGAGCGCGTCCACTCGCGGGTCACCATACGAACCGAGCGCCGCACCGTGGGGCGCCAGCAGCTCAGCCACATCGGCATCCAGGGTGTCGTCGGTGAAGTAGTCCTCGGCGGCCGCGGTCAGCACCGCGAGCTCAGCGTCGAGCACCGCCCGATCCAGCGCGACAATGCCGTCGCGGCGACTGGCCGGCCACCATCGCCGCAGCCAATGCCCCAGCGCCAGACGCCGCAAGGAATCTGTCGACCCGGCCAGCACGGTCACCGACTGCAGCTCGATCACCTTGGTCGGATCGGGATCACGCAGCGCCTCGATGACCGCGACGTGCCCGGCCTCACCGAGAACCCTCCACATCCAGTCGGCCCGGGCCGCGTCGGTGAAGCTGATCACCGGAGAATGCGACGGGTCGTCGATTGGCCACGACAACACAGCTCCACTGACCTCGAGAACGGCGACCGCACCGACCGGGGCAGGTGCGGGACCCGTTGCCCAGATGCCGGATTCGTTGATCAGCTTCATGCGGTGGCCTGCAATTCCAGCATGGCCTTGATCCGCTGCCGGTGATCCAGGCTTACCGAGCGGGCCACCCCCTCCAGCAGCGACCGAAGGTCATCGACGTCACCGCAGGATTCCTGCCAGACATCGCGGCCGTGCAACCTGGCCCACAACCTGCTCACGTAGGGCCGAGCGAACGCGGCGAGGTCGTCGACAACCTGTCGCTGCCGGGGATGGATGGCTTCACCGTCGGCGAGATAGCGCCGGGCATGCATCACGTAGGCCTCTTTCACCAGCCGGGCCTGAACGCGCCCGGATAGTTCGTAACGCGTCGTCACCGAATCATCCAGTGGCCGAAGGTCCGTCGCCATCTCAACGCCCGCGAGCAGAGCGGCCTGTTTGTCCTCGCTCATCAAACCCCATGGGGCGCAGGCCCGGTCGACCTCCTCGGCACACAGCAGCGGCACATCGGGCAGCTCGTCATGGTCCAGCGCCCGACGCAGTATGGCCCGAACCCGATCAACGACGCTGCGATCCATCGGGCGGTCGCCTACGGTGTCTCCATCGATGGCCGGGGGTAGTTGTGGTTCAGCCGAACTCAAGCCGATCTCGACAATGGACCACGGCAACGTGGCGACCGTGCCGTGCGCGCTCGCGCCCAGGTTGTACGGCGTGGCATCGGCGATCAGCGCCGTCCAAACCCGTTGGCGCGCAGACATCTCACTATGAGTGCTGGCCGCGCCGAGCACTGTGGTGAGGCCCGTGAAGAACGGGCCGGTGATGGTGTCGTCCGGCCGCACATCACGCCAGCTCCGGTCCCGTAATCTTGTGAGTCTGGCCACCACGTCGGGGGCATCGACATGACGGTTGAGCACCTCGATCGCCGTACGGTCCCGATCGCGGTGCAGATCGTGCAGAACCTCCGTTGCGGTGCGCTGATCTTCAGCCTGCGGAACGCCTTTGGTGACAGCCAATTCGAAACACACCGGAAAGTAGAGCTCTTGAGCGTTACCCGTCGTAATGCGCTGCCTGCGCCGCTCGGCCTTGAGCATCACGAACCAGTCCGCCGTGGCCCGCAACTGCGGACCATGTCCCACGATCAGAGCGTGCATGGCAGCGGCCACCTCGGGCCCCAGCACTGGAGCCGAGAAAGCGGCATTGCTCCGCAACCTCAGCACCAAAGGGTCCAGGAGCCGTTTCACGGTCCGGCGCAGCGGCCCACCGTCGTCAGCACTGAGCACCTCGACACCGGAGCCGATAGCGCGCCAGGCCCGGTCGATCACGGCACGCCGCGGCACCGCCGACTGCACCGAGACGGCGGCCTCGGATGTTGCCGACCCGACGCTCACCGTCACAAGGGTAATCGCTTTCGGCCACCCGAAAGTTGGGTTCGGTAACGGCGGGCCTGGTCGACGATATCGACATGACCACAGGACGATTTCCCACCATTACCAGGGTCTTCGGTGGATGCGCCGCGTTGCTGTCCGGCCGCCGGAACACCTCAGCACACCCGGACGCGGAGGCCGACGAGCGGCTCGTCACGATCGAGGAATTCGCCGCCGAATTCGACCATGTACTGATCCGCAAGCGGCTGCTGGCCGGGGCACAGCGCGCCGTGATCGACGGCGGTACCCGCTCACGCGGGGTCGTCACCGGGTTGAGCGCCACCGGTTCGGGCCGCGAGATGCAACTGGACCTCATGGTGACGCGGCCGGACGGCCGCCAGTTCCCGGCACGCGAAACCGCGGTGATACCCGCTTCCGCGTTGCCGAAGATGGCACCGGGCAGCGTGATCGACGCCTACTACCGGCCCGGTGATCACAGCATCATCGCGGTCCGGGCGTGTGCCGACTGATTCAGCGGGCACCGTCGACGGCGAAACTGACCACCGCCGCCCAATGCAGTGGAGTCGCCGCCCAGTCACCGTCGCGCCAGCGTCGCAACTGAACCCGCTGCCACCGGTTCACCGCACGGCCCGCATCCTCGCCGCGGTGCGCCCGGTCGACCTCGGCGACCGTATCGGCCATGGGATCTGTTGTGGACAAGCCAAATTGACTGTAGGCCGCCGCAGTCGGCAACGACCACAGGGTCGCGGTGACCAGCTCCGCTCCACCCAGGATCATCGCCGCGGCGAGCCCGGTCGCCTCATCGAAGCGGTAATCACCTCCCGAGGAACAGGCCAACAGCGCGACTCGCGGCGGGATCGAAAGCCGCGTGGCCATCATGTCGGCCGCAGTCAGCGGACGATCCTCGGCCAGGTGCAGGGCAGCCCGTTCGGCGTGGCCCACGGTTCCCTCGGCCGCGCTGGCATGCCCGACGTAGAGCAGCCGGGCGGGGTGCTGCGCGCATGCCCATGCAAGCCAGTCGCGGTCGATATCGGTCCGGCGGAACAGTTCCACCGGCGCGCCGACCGCGGGTAGCACCCGGTGACCGTCCATCAGCTCGCCGAAATGACGCGTCAGTGCGGCCTCCGGCGACGGGCGTCCCAGCACCGAGCCCAACGTCGAATCCGGTCGCTGCCCGGGGATCCGTGGGTCCAGCAGGAGCACCGCCGGACCGTTCTGGCGATCGCCCCACCGAGCCGGTACTCGTGGCGCATGCACGATGTTCGGCGGCACGGCCATCAAAACGTCGGCCAGCTCCATCAATCGGACATCATCCGCACCCGGCATCGCCAGCTGCCCCCAGGGCACTCGCGCTAACCGCGGGCTGGGTGTCACGAACAGCACCGCACGCGGAGATGACACGGACTCGGACAACAGCGTCCAGCCGTCGGCGGCCACCAACTCGGACCCCAGCGCACCGGCCAGCTCGAATTCCGCATCCAGGCTTGCGAACGCCCCGGTGGTCAACGCGCGTTCGATGGCGATGAGCGCTGTCTCGGCCCCACACGGATCCGGCAAGGCGGAATCGAGTGCGTTGCAGACCGTTTCCAGGGACTGCTGCTGGATAGCCCAGGTCACCGTGCGCTCGGGCTCCCCCACTACCCGCAGGCTGGCGTAGGTGGCGATGCCCACGTCAGCGAATCGCAGCACCAAAGTGTCTGTCATGGCCAGGTCGACCATTCGTCGTCGACGGCGGTTACCTCTCGGCCGTACCGCTGCCGGGCCAACTCTCGATAACTGCTCATGATCTGGTCACCGGCAGGGTCCATCCGCAGCGGTGGCAGCGGCCCCAGGCGGTTGAGCCCGCCGTCCGCCTGCACCGGGGGCGCCGCGGCGACAAGCGCCAGTTCGCCCTCGACGGGAACCGCCGCGGTGGCGGTCGAAGCCCAGGCGCTGGCAGCCGAACCCGGCGGATCATCGCTCACGTCGGTGGTGAAAGCCCCTCGTGCGCTGTGATATTCGATCAACTCACTGACAAGTGCGGAGTTGTCCCATTCCTTGGCCACCGCGAAGGCGCCCGCCAACATCGGCGCCGAGACACACCTGGCCCAGCGCATCCGCGCTCCTGCATCGGCGATGGCATAGCGCACCGCATCGACCGCCAAGGCCGCCGGGACCTTGAGGTCCGCGGCCTGTTGAAGCTTGGACATCGCACTCCGGTATCCCGGCCTGCCGGGCTCACCGGACACCGTGCCCGCGCCAGGGTCCAGGCCCAAGTCCGCAAGCGCGTCGGCACGCCAGATGTTGCCCAGCTGATCATCGAGACGCGCGTATTGCAGCCAGCTGTGCCGCGGGTAGTCGTCCAACAGTTCCCGGGCCTGCGCTACCTTCGCGGCTGCTTCGGCAAAGTCACCACGGAGGATGGCGATCCAGCTGCGCTGTAGCAAGATTCGATGAATATGCAGTGGCTTTTCGATCTCGCGCCAGTGCCGCTCGGCATGTCCCCAGCATTCGTCGGCCTCGTCCAGTGCGTTCATCCGGAATCTGATCAAGCCGAAGTACAGCCAGCTGCGGGATACGTCGTGCGCCCGGACATGCTCGGCGATCGCCGGGTATGCCTGGTGGACCAGCGTCTGGGTTTCGGTGATATCGCCGTCTGCCCATCGGGCCGCGGCACGTTCCAACTGCGCACGGGCGCAGGCCAGTTGCCAGCCCCGCGCCCCCGCGCGTGCCTCGGCCCGCCGCAGCCACGGTTCGGCATCGTCGAGCCGGCCGGTCTCGACACAGAATCGGCCATACGAGAGTGCGCCATTGACAAACAGGTAGTCGGACTCGGAGTCGCCCTCGCGCGCATACTCCTCGAGTAGATCGAGAACCTCGGCCCATACCGGCACCGAGTCCGCGTACATGTCGTCGTCGCACAGACCCCGGGCAATCAAGATCCTGGCGTAACAGATGAGACCGCGGTGTTCGGCGGCCAAATCCTCGAAATCCCCAGCGGTTTCAATCAGCGCTCGCAGGCTCGCCGCGGCCCCGTCGTGGTCACCATTCGCCGCGGCCAGTCCCGCCGCGAGGAACTCAGCTCGCCGGGTATAGCGGCAGATCAGGTGGTCGACCTCGCCATCGGACATGGCGACCTGCGCGGCAAGATCAGGCCGCCGTCCCGAGCGGATGTCGGCATAGGTCGCCAGGCATTCACGGATCCTCCGTACACCCTCCACCACGCCGTCGTAGGCGGTGCGCACCAGGTAGATCTCGGCAAGTTGAGCCAAGACCTCGCACGCGAGGTCGTCACGGTCGGCCTCCTCGGCCTGAGTCAACAGCGACAACAGGATCTCCTTGGCGGTCTCTTCCTTGGCCGCCAAGGCCAGGTGACGGGCCCGCTCCAGGTCGCCGATGATCGTCACCTTCGAATAGTAGGAAGCGGCGGGCGCGCTGTGCACGCCCGCCGCTTCTCGAGATGTCAGCCGCAGCTCACCTTGATGGTGAACGGCTTGGTGATCATCCCGGCCATCGGGTTCTTGACATCGGCACCGGAGGCCTCGCCGGTGATGGTGTACGTCTTCCCGTCGACCTTGACATCGGCCGAGCCGACGCTGGCCCCCATGCCGCTGCTGACCGCGAGTGCGGCACCGTCGTACACCAATCCCAGCGACTGCACCTTGGGCGGCGCCTCGTCGGTCATCACGACACCCAGGCCCTGTTGACCGTTGACGGCACCGCTGGCCACATTGATCTTGCCGCCCTGTTTGACGCAGGTCACGGAATGGAGGTCGAGGCCGGCGAGGTCCTTGCCGTCCACCTTGACCTCGGCATTGCTACCCGAGCTCACCTGCGATCCGCCCGGCTTGTCGGTCGAGCAGCCGACCACCACCGCTCCGGCAGCGAGAAGTCCCATGGCGCCCACGATCACTCGATTCATCATCTGTCCCTTCGTCGTCCGTCGCCCCGATGGCTCCGTCATGGCTCAAGTGAAGGCGGGCCGCGGCGCTACCGATCCCAAGAAATCCCGATTACCGCAGGCAGCGGCCGCCCAGGCACCATAGAGAGGTGGCACCATCCCCTGCGTCCCGGCCTGGGCCCTCTCCCACCCCCCGCCCACAGGGGACCATCACCCGTGGCACCACGGGTATCAACCGGCTGCGCCGCAGCGACCGCTGGCTGGTCCATCACCCCGACGTGCAGACCGCGCTGGCCGATGCCGCCGATCCCCTGGTGGTGGACCTGGGATACGGCGCCATGCCCACCACCACCCTGGAGCTGGCCTCGCGGTTGCGGACAGTCCGGACGGACATCCGGGTGGTAGGGCTGGAGATCGATCCAGAACGGGTGGTGCCGCCCCGCGACGGGGTCCATTTCGGTCTCGGCGGGTTCGAATTGGCAGGCCACACACCGGTTCTGGTGCGCGCCTTCAACGTGCTGCGCCAGTACCCGGAATCGGAGGTGGCGCAGTCCTGGGCCACGATGGCGGACCGGCTCGCACCCGGCGGGCTCATCATCGAGGGCACCTGCGACGAGCTCGGCCGCCGCTGCGCGTGGTTGCTGCTCGATGCGACCGGACCGCGAACCCTCACCCTGGCCTGCGACCCCTTCAACATCGACAAGCCATCCGACCTGGCCGAACGGCTACCGAAAGCCCTTATCCACCAAAATGTTCCGGGCCAACCCATCCACAATCTACTTATCGCCGCCGACCGCTACTGGGCGGCGGCGGCCCCACACGGCGTCTTCGGGCCCCGAGTCCGCTGGCGCATGATGCTGAAATCACTGCGTGACAATGGATTTCCCGTGGAACAACAGCGCAGACAGGTCCGTGACTGCATCTTGACGACACCGTGGGCGGCCGTCGTGCCACTGGCCTAGGCTGGAACACATGCGGATAGTGTTGGCGCAGATCACCAGCAGTGCCGATCCCACCGAGAACCTGGCCACCGTCGCGGCCACGGTGCGTGATGCCGCCGCGCAGGGCGCCGCGTTGGTCGTCTTCCCGGAGGCGACCATGTGCCGATTCGGCGTGCCCCTGCGCCCCGTCGCACAGCCCATCAACGGCCCGTGGGCCGACAGAGTCCGCACCATCGCACACGACGCAGGCCTGACCGTCGTGGTCGGAATGTTCACCCCCTCCTCCGACGGCCGCGTCCACAACACGCTGCTGGCCACCGGCCCCGGCGTGGACACGCACTACAACAAGATCCACCTCTACGACGCGTTCGGCTTCCGCGAATCGGCCACCGTCGCGCCCGGGGACAGGCCGGTGCTCATCACGGTCGACGGTGTGAGCGTCGGGCTGACCACGTGCTACGACATCCGCTTCCCCGGCCTCTACACCGACCTTGCACATCGCGGCGCACAGGTGATCACCGTCAGCGCCTCCTGGGCCGCCGGAACCGGCAAATGGGATCAGTGGACACTGCTGGCACGGGCGCGGGCAGCCGACTCGACATGCTTCATCGCCGCCGCCGACCAAGCCCTGCCCGCCCTGGAGGCGCCCGCCAGCGGTTCCCCGACAGGGATCGGCGGAAGCCTGCTGGCCTCACCAACCGGCGAACTCATTGCCCAGGCCGGTCCGGAGCCGGAGCTCATCGTGGCGGACTTGAACCTGGACGCGGTCGCCGAGACCCGCAAGATCTTGCCCGTCCTTAACCCGTCCTCAGCCGAGTAAGGCACAATCGCGCGGGTGACGACACCGCCTCAGCCGCCGCTCGGCCCACCCGGATCGACACCTCCCGAGCCTTCGCCATGGCAACCGCCGTCCCAGCAGGTACCGCCCCCGCTGGCAGAGCAGCCGCCGACCCTGCAGAGCCCGGTGGCTCCGCCCCCAGTTGAGCCCCCGCCCTCAGAAGCGCCACCGCAACCTGCCGAGCCCAAGAAGGGCCGCGACTACAGGTCGCTGGTACTCATCGCCGTCATCGTTGTTGCCGTACTTGTCGCCGCCGTCCTCGGCATTGAGCTCTACGCCCGCCAGCGGACCAGCAGTGAGGTAAATGCCGCGACGTCATGCCTGGTGCAGGACGGCGCGACCGCATCCTTCGGCCCGATGCCCCTCGTCGTGCAATACCTCGGCAATCACATCGACAAGCTCACGATCAAGACCGCGGGTAATCAGATCGCGCAGGCCAAGAAGATGTCCGTCGCCATCACGGTCCGCGACATTTCGCTGAAGAAGACGGCCGACTCGCTCGGCACCATCGGACGCCTCGACGTCGAGGTGTCCTGGCCGACCGCCGGCATTACCGAGAGCGCGCGTGACCTTGTGCCGGGAATGCTCGGCTCGCTGGTGGGGGATGCCACCACCAACGAATCCACCGGCGAGGTGACGCTGAGCGCGGCCGGCGGGTTGGCACAGATCACTACCAAGCCCGTCATCAAAGACGGCATGGTGACGCTGCAATCCGAGAACGTGTCCGCATTCATCGGCCTGCCCCGCGAGATCATCCAGCCGGCGCTCGACACCTTCTCCAAGGGGCTCGTCGGCGGCGCCTACCCGATGGGGCTCAAGGCCCAAGAGGTCAAGGTCACCAACGACGGGATCACGGTGAAACTGTCGAGCACCAACCAGCCCATGAAGCCGGTGGAGAATCCCTGCCTGCAGAACCTCTCGTTCTAAAGCAGGAACCCCTCCAGCACGGTCCGACTGCTCGACAGGCCTAGCCGTGTCGCACCGGCATCGAGCATGGCCGCGGCATCCTGTGCCGTCCGGATTCCGCCGCTGGCCTTGACCTCGAGCCGACCGCCGACGGTCTCGGCCATGATGCGCACCGCCTGCACGGTCGCTCCTCCCGATGGGTGAAACCCGGTAGAGGTCTTCACAAAATCGGCCCCGGCGGCCTCGCTCACCCGACAGGCCTCACGGATCGCCCCCGCACCGGAATGCTCCAGCAGCGCCGCGGACTCGATGATGACCTTGAGCGTCGCGGCCGGGACCGCCCGCCGGACCGCCTCGATATCGGCCCGCACCGCCGCGAAATCACCTGCCACCGCGGCACCCACGTCGATCACCATGTCGATCTCGGTCGCGCCTGCGGCCACCGCGAGGGCGGCCTCGTGCGCCTTGACGGACGAAAGATGTTTGCCCGACGGGAATCCCGCCACCGCCGCGACAATCAGCCCGGGAGCCTCAACCGGGAGCATCGGCGGCGAAACGCACACCGCGAGCACTCCGAGGTCGATGGCCTCCGCGATGAGGGCCTGCACGTCCCCGGGCGTTGCTTCGGGCTTGAGCAGCGTGTGGTCGATGCATGCGGCAACCTCCCCGCGAGTGGGCCAAACCGCCGGTGTGCCTACCGAATCCGTCATGGGCGTAGCGTCCCATACATGACCTCCCAGCATGAGCGTGCGGTCGTGTTCTCGGCCCTTCATCAGTCCGGGACGTTCGTGGTCCCCAACCCGTGGGACGCCGGGTCGGCCCGCATCCTCACCGGCTGCGGCTTCACCGCGCCGGCCACCAGCAGCGCCGGATTGGCGTTCGCGCTCGGACGGCAGGACGGCGCCAATCTGGTCAGCCAGGCCGAGATGCTGGCCAATGCTTCGCAGATCGCGGCCGCCACCCACCTTCCGGTCTCGGCCGACCGGGAGAACGGCGGCCCCACGATCGGGGACATCGCCATGACCATCCGCGCCTAGGCGGAAGCCAATGCCCTGTTTCCGTGAACCTTTCGGTGCACGTGATTTCCTGCCCGGGCCGCGCTGCAGCCGTAATTGGATAGCCTATCCTTATCTACATGGAACGTCCCTGGCCAGTGCTCTACCGCCATGTCGCCCCCGACCCCTCGGTACCCGCACCTCCGGAGCCAAAGCTCGTGAGCCCGTTCGGTGTGCGGCTTGTGGACCCGGACAGCGATGACACCGCGCTGATTGCCCGATGGATGCGCCAGCCGGCGCTGGTCAACGGCTGGGAACAAGACTGGCCGGATGAGCGCTGGTACGACCAGCTCAAGGCCCAGGTTGAGAGCACCTATTCGCACCCGTACCTGGTGCTGTTCCGGGACGAGCCCGTGGGCTACCTGGAGTTTTATCGGGCAGCTCAGGATTCGATCGGCGAAAAGTACGCCGCCGACCCCTACGACCTGGGAATACATGGCGCCATCGCCAACCAGGCCATGGCCAGCAAGGGCTTCATGGTCATGATCCTGCCCAAGCTCATCAAGAGCTTCTTCGAGCTGGAGCCGCAATGTAAGCGGGTCATGTTCGACCCCGAATTCCAGAACTTCGAGACTCGCAGAGTCTTTGAGCACATCGGCTGCACCTTCCTGGGCGAGCACCAGATGCCCAACCGCCGGATGGCGCTGTACACCACTGCGCGCACCCCGGCGGATGTACCCGCCCCGCTGGCCTAGATGCCCAAGGAGCGGTAGCCCTCGATATCGGGTTTCAGGGTGGCGGCGACGAACTCCCAGAGAGTCTCGTCGGTACCGCCGCCCACCCGGGCCAGCTTCATGTCACGCCACCAGCGGCCGACCGGAGTCTCGTCGGTCAGGTATCCCGAACCGCCAAAGATGTGGAGGCACTCGGAGAGCACCTCTTCGCCGAGCCGGGCGGCCGTGACCTTCGCCGCGGCCGCGGTACGCAGGTTCATCTGCCCCGTCGCGGCGATGCCCTCCAACGAATAGCGCATCATGTCGACCCGGGACTGCAGATCCGCAACACGCAAGCGCAACGCCTGGTGCCCCAGCAGGGTGCTGCCGAACTGCACCCGCTCCATCATGCGGGCAATGGTGATCCCAAGAGCCTTCTCGCAGAGCGCCACCACCTGAGCCGCGATGCCGAGCCGCTCATGCGACAGCCCCCAACTGATCGCGGCGAGCCCCGCGCCGGGGCGGGCGATCAGCGCGTCGGCAGGAACCCACGTATCGATATCGATCGGCGCGGTATCGAGCGGTCCCGCACTGAGCTTCCGGTACCGCTCATGCACCACCACCTGGGCGGTGGGCACCAGCAGCAACATCACATTGCCGGGCTTGCTGGCGGCATCGTCGTCGGCGCCGCGGGCGACGACGACGATGTGATCCGAGATCGGGCCGAGCGAGACGAACTTCTTGCTGCCCCGCACGTGGTAGCCGCCGTCGACGCTGCGGACCAAGGTCTCCGAAATCTGGAGATCAGAGCCACCGGCCTCTTCTGAGGCGCCGATACACAGCACAGCCTCACCGCGGATCGCCTGCTCGGTAATCTCACGCAGGTAGTCGGTCCTACCGAACCGGCGCAAGATGGAAATCGCTGAGTCGTGCAAGCTCGCGCCAATGCTGATTCCGATCGAACCGAGGCCACCCAGTGCAAAGCCCAGCGATACCAGCTTCGCGACGTCGGGCAGCGCCCCGGACGACCACTTGTCGGCCAGCACACCAGCGCTACCGAAGCGCTCGATCAGCGCACGGGGGAATCGCTCGGTCTTCTCGGCTTCGACCACCCACGACGTCACCTCGTCATCGACGACTGAACTCAGCAGCGCGCGAAAACCTTCGGTAGACAGCGGGGCCACAGTCCGGCTCTCCGGGTCAGCCAGGGTCATCGCAGACCTCCACCGGTCTCGATAAGACGCTTGACCTCGAGGCGCCGCAGCTTGCCCGACGTCGTAATCGGCAGATCCCCCGGGGGCACAAACACGACTTCTGAGGGCACGACCCCACAGTCGGCGGTGACGCGCTGCACTACCTGCCTGCGCGCCGCCTCGAAGTCGGTGCCCTTGTACTCGACGGCCAGTGCGAGCCTCGGGCGGACGCCGCCTTCGTCGAGTCCCACGGCCGCGACTCTGCCTGCCCGCACTCCTTCGACCGACGCGGCTGCCCGCTCGACGTCGATGGGATACACATTGCGCCCGGCAAGGACGATGAGTTCCTTGAAGCGGCCCACGATGACCAAGTCGCCGTCATGGAAATAGCCCAGGTCGCCGGTGTTGAACCACTCGTTCCTGTCGATGGCCGCGTTGCCCAGATATCCGTTCATCATGCAGGCGCCCTTGATCTCGACCTGCCCGACTTCCCGGCCACTGATCGCCGGTACCTCGCGCGCGGCGGGCACCACCCGAACCTCCATCCCATCGAACGCCGAGCCGACCAGTGCGTATCTGCGGGGGGCCTGACCGCCATCCGGGGTGGCGACGAGCACGTCGTCAGATCTCGCTCCCACGCCGGGACGGGTCATGGTCACGACACACGTCCCTTCCGCCAGACCCCAGGCCGCCACCGACGCGCCCGGGGAGAAGCCATGGGGAGTCGCCGCCGTGAGGAACCGCTCGAAACCGTCGCAGTTGATCAGCTCGGCCGCGCTGACCGCCGCGCGCAGCTTGCCGAGGTCGACGCCGCGGTCAATCTTGTCGACGTACCGGCCAATGATGTCGTAAGCGAAGTTCGGCGCCATCAGATATGTCGCGCCGCTCTCGGTGAGCCAGTCCAGCCACCTGATCGGCGAGGCCGCAAAGGCACTATTGGGCGCCAGCCACAGCGGCATGCCCGTCCAGAACGAAGCCAGCAGCGTGATTAGGCCCATATCGTGGTACAGCGGTAACCAGCTGCACGTCAGGTCTTCCCCGGTCAGCTCTGCGCGGCGCACCATGGCACTGACATTGCTCATGACAGCTCCCCGGGAGAGGACAGCGGTCTTGGGCGTGCCGGTGGACCCGGAGGAGTTCTGGAGGACGGCGGGCGTGGTCTCATCACCGGTCTGGACGGGCGTGAACGCCTGCGGGCGAGGACGCGCTCCGATCTGCGCCACATCCTCGATCCGGATGCTGGACTCCACGGCACGCAACTGCTCCAGCTCACGACCATTGCTATAGATCGTGCGCACACCGATCGCCGCGCAGCGCTCCAAGGTCGTATGCGCCCAGCGGTCCAGATCGGCCCCGCGCACCAGGCCGGGGAAGAACGACACGCTCGTCCCCGCCAGCCAGGCACCCTGCACGCTCGCCACCAAGTCGACGGTGGGACTGCCGATCAGACCCAGTGCCCCCACCGGGCCCTGTGCGTTGTCGAGCAGGTCGACGGCGACGGCCTCCGCTCGCGCATGCACCTCGGCCCAGGGGAACCGATGCCATTCGCGGGTCGCGCCATCCATGACCACCAAGTCGGCGGGCGAGGTCAGCATCGCCTGGGAAACCTTCTCCGCCAATGCATTGCCCTGCACGGCAGGCACGTTCGTGGTGGAACTGGTCATGGTTCTCTCGCCTTTCTCGTTCTGCGAACTTCTACTCAGCGAGTGCGCTGGTCGTTTCGGGCGAGGCAGTGGCCTGCCCTGCCGAGACGATGTCGACAAGGTCGCCGAAGGAATCACAAACGAGTAGCTGGTCTTCAGTGAGAGTGACGCCGAACTGCTCCTCGATGAGGACGAGGCCAAGTGCGAATCCCACCGAGTCGAGCCCAAGATCGTCGATCAACAGCTTGTCCCGGGTGATCTCGTGTGCGCTTACCGCGAGCTCTCCACGCAGGATCTTCTCGAGTTTCTCGGTAACTTCAGTCGACATGTTGACTGCTCTCCTTGTGGCTCAATACAGGTGGGCGCGAGGGCTCCAGCGCTCCGCGGCACCGACTATACAACTGGCATTAGGTAAGCCAAACCTACTATCTTGAGCGCCCGACCGGGCTCCTACCAGTTGTCGCGTGCGCACTCTCGTAGCGCCCAATCGACGTACGACATGGCCGCCACGGGCCACCGCAGATCACCGCGACGGCACTCGCCGCGCCGTCCCCAACTAGCCGGCGGGGGGAATGAGCCCAACGACTCCGCTGCACATCTGACGGAAGTTGACGATCCCGAAAATGCTGCCACCGGGGACGAATTGGCACCCCGAGCGCCCGGCCATCGGGCCGGTGCCACCGCCGCCGCATTCCGGCCACGCACCAAGGCCTTGCGTCTGCATAACACTCTCGGCGACGGCGATCTGCTGCTCACGGGAAGCATCGGCGGGATTCCCGACACCACCGTGGGATGCCCAGGTGGACGGCTTGAATTGCAGTCCGCCATAGAATCCGTTTCCGGTATTTGCGGACCAGTTCCCGCCGGATTCACATTCGGCGATCGCGTCCCAATTCACAGAATCGGCGGAGGCGACGCTTGCGGTCATGGACAACGACATCACGAACAGCACGTTGACGATCAGACACACCGCGCGCCTGTCGCGCACCCATCGTGCCCGGTCCATGACGACCTTCATGTCACTGCACCCCGATCCTCTGTCACCGGAGAGATCACGTGATGCGTGAGGTACCACCTGCCACTCCGGTCGTGATCAGATTGTGATCACTGTTGCAATCGTTACTCACGAGGTGTGCGTTACGCAAGCGGAGAATGGTAAGAAAAGTTGCCACTGAGCTGCCTGAGGCTTTAGTGATTTCTTACTTCCACCAATAACGTCGAGATAAACCGGTGGTCTCGGAGGAATTACATGTTTGTCATTTAATCGCGCAATTGATTCATGTCACAGTGCAATTTGCCCACCGATACGGCGCCGATCTCGGACCCACCACTCGGGCCCGAGATTTTGTCGCTGAGAGCCGGGCCGGTCGGGGTCTAGATCTCAGGTCCACCCGGGTTGCACTGGGACACCGTCATCAACGCCTCGTCCACCGGCGGCCGCCACGGTTCCAGGTTCCAGCTCGGCTTGTTCGGGATGAACACCCGCCCGTACCAATGGCAGTCGAACTGCATCCGCATACCGGGCGACTGCGCGTCGGGGGCCAGTGCGAGAACCTCGGTCCAGGCGACGTCTGCGCCGTCGGGTGCCTCATACGCACGTCCCAGCGGCGTCGGGTAGATACGCAGCGTGCGCCCCAAAGATGTTGCACCCCAAGACACGTGATCAATGAGTGCGGGCTCTACGGCGGCTGCGGGCACTGCATTCGCAACCAGCAGAACGGCCGTCAACGCAACCAGCGCCGCAACCGCGCGCACTACCGCGACTTGCCCTGCACCTCAAGCACGCGGGGACGCACATCGACGAAATACACCCCGGCCGCCACGGCGGCGATTCCGGCGGTCAACAGCTCCAACCCCGGAATCAGGGTGAGCACGGCCGCTCCGGCAAGAATGACTATCCAGGTGGTCTTGGTCTGCTTTTCTGCCGCCACAAACGCGTCCGCGGGCTGAAGCGCGGCATGGACCAACCCGACGATCGCCGCGATAAGGGCGACGAGCGAGATCAGCGCGAAGACATGAAAAGTGAAAGCCACCCGATCAGCCTACGTGGCTGATCGGGTGGCTGTCAGAGCTGGAACTGCCTACTTCTGGGTGACGGTGCGGGTCGCCGCCTTCTTGGCCGGAGCCTTCTTGGCGGGCGCGGCCTTCTTGGCAGCAGCCTTGGCCGGGGCGGCCTTCTTGGCGGGTGCAGCCTTCTTGGCAGGAGCCTTCTTGGCGGGGGCCTTGGTGGCCGGAGCGCCGTTGCCCGACAGGTCGATGCCGACCAGCTTGGCGGCGCGCTCGCCGACGGCGCGAGTCTGGCTGGCCACAGTGCCCAGCGCCTGCTCGGTCAGCTCGGCGTAGTTGCCGACCAGACCCTCGGCGCGGGTCACGTTCTCCTCGATACCGGGGGTGCTGCGGATGCGCTCAATGGCCTCTTCACCACGCTCAGCGAGGTTGTTGTAAATGTCGGTGGCCACCTGCAAGTAGGCCTCGGCAACCTTGCGCAGCTCCTCGGGGGTGAACCGGTCGCGCAGCTCGTTGACGTCGGTGGGCAGCTCGGCCGACAGCTCGCGCAGCCGGTCGCGGGTCTCGTCCACGCGGGCACCGGCCTCAGAGGCGGCCTCTTCGGCGCGCTCGCGCAGCTTTACGACGACATCGGCGACCGCGGCCAGCGCCAGGTCACCGGCGCCGACGGCTACGTAGAACGGGGTCTTCAGGTCTTCGAACGAGGTGTTCTTCTTGGTCATGCCAGATTCCTTTCGGGGATGGGGAAAGTTATTCAGTTATCGCCAGTAGATTCGGGGTCGGATTGAGCCAGATCCGAATTGGCTTCGGCGTTTTGCTGAACGAATGAGCCGTAGACGTCCAACAACACCTGCTTCTGCCGCTCGGTGATGACGGTATCGGCAATGATGGCGTCCCGCACCGGGCTGGCATCACTACGATCCAAAATACCCGCACGCACGTACAACACCTCCGCCGAAACCCTTAGCGCCTTTGCGATTTGATTGAGCACCTCCGCCGACGGACGACGCAGTCCGCGTTCGATCTGACTGAGGTACGGGTTGCTTACGCCGGCCTTCTCGGCCAGCTGACGCACGGAGACCTGGGCGGCCTCACGCTGTGCCCGGATGAAGCCTCCGATATCGGAAGCGGCGTTGCTCACAGCGGCGGCGAGGTCTGATTCCTGCGACATAAGAACCACCGTAAGCTAGCAGTGCTAGCTATTGCAAGCACTTCTGTTAGCAATGTGCTCCACGTCACTTTAGTGCGGGAATAGCCGGGTCAGGGCCTTTTTAGAAGAGCACCTGCGCCACGATATAGATGACCAAACCTGCCAGCGAACCCACCACGGTGCCGTTGATACGAATGAACTGCAGGTCACGGCCGACATGCAATTCGATCCGGCGACTGGCCTCCTCGGCGTCCCAACGCTCGATCGTTTCGGTGATGACGGCCGTTATCTCCGCGCCGTACTGATCCACCAGATGCCGGGCCGCACGTTCCACCCAACCGTCGACCTTGTCGCGTACAGAGTCGTCGTCGCGCAGCGTCTCCCCGATCCGCACCACGGTGTCCGCAATCCGTGTGCGTAGCTCGCTCGACGGATCGTCCACGGACTCGGTGATCATCTTCTTGGCGGCGGACCACGCGGTCGCCGCGGCGTTCTGGACTTCCGCGCGCGCCATCAACCGCGACTTGATCGCCTCAGCCTTGGCGATAGTCAGGTCGTCGTGCTGAAGATCGTCGGCGAACTCGTACAACAGCCTGTTCACGGATTGACGCAGGTCATGATCAGGATTGCGGCGCACCTTGTCCGTGAAGTCCACCAACTCGCGATAGATGCGGTCGCCCACGAAATGGTCGACGAATTTGGGTGTCCAGCTGGGCGAGTCACGCACCACCACTCGATCGATGGTGTCGCTGGCACCCAGCGCCCATTCAAAGGCGCGGTCGCACAGCAGCTGGATCACCGGCGCATGCCGGTCCTCCTTGAGCACCGTCGAGAGCACGCGCCCCACCGGCGGACCCCATGTGGGTTCGGCGATCCTACGCACGATCACGCTGTCTATGGCCTGCTGCACGTCCTCGTCGCGCAGCATCTGCGCGCCGACGCGGAGCACCGTGGAGGCCTCGGCCGCGACCCGCTCGGCATGCGACCTGTCACTCATCCACTTGCCCAGCCGGCCCGCGATCTGCGCATCCCGCACCTTGGCAGTGATGACGGCCGGCGACATGAAGTTCTCCCGGACGAAGTTCCCGAGTCCCTCCCCCAGCTGATCCTTCTTGCGCTTGATGATCGCTGTATGCGGGATCTTTAGCCCAAGCGGATGCCGAAACAAGGCGGTTACAGCAAACCAGTCTGCAAGCGCACCGACCATACCCGCCTCTGCGGCCGCTCCGACATAACCTACCCAGCCCGGCGCACCGACCGACTGCCACCAACGGCAAGCCAGAAACAACACGGTGGCCGCGACCAGGAACCCCGTAGCCACGGCTTTCATTCGGCGAAGCTGCTTCTGGCGCTCCTCGTCGACGGCCGAATTGCCCACCGCGAAGACGCCGCCGGATGCATTCCGCGTGCGCGGCTGATCGCTATGCTTGCCTGCCACTCCTCCATCATCCGGTATCGAGCGCGTCACGCATCCCCGAGGGTCCCGTGAAGTAGTATCGGTTACAGATAACTAAGGGAATGTGGCGATAACCGTGGCAAGTAAAACGCAGCCTGCGGCTATCAAGACTGATGGTCGCAAGCGCCGCTGGCATAAGCACAAGGTCGAACGACGAACCGAACTCGTGGACGGCACCCTCGATGCCATCAGGCACCGGGGGCGTGATATCAGCATGGATGAGATCGCCTCCGATATCGGCGTCTCCAAGACGGTGCTCTACCGGTACTTCGTCGACAAGAATGATCTGACGACGGCCGTCATGACACGGTTCGCGCAGACCACCCTCATTCCCAAGATGGCCATGGCCCTGTCTGCCCGGCTGGATGGCTACGACCTCACCCGCACCGCGATCAAGGTGTACGTCGAGACCGTCGCCGCCGAGCCCGAGATTTATCCGTTCGTCATGGCCAACAGCTCCACCAGCCGCAGCAAGGCCATCGCGGATTCCGAACGCATCATCGCCCGCATGCTTGCCCTCTCTTTGCGCCGCCAGATGTCCGAAGCGTCCATGGATACCCGCGGAGTGGAGCCGTGGGCGTACATGATCGTCGGCGGCGTGCAGCTGGCCACCCACTCGTGGATGTCGCACCCGCGGATGAGCTCCGATGAACTGATCGACTACCTGACGATGATCTCCTGGAACGCGGTGCTGGGCATCGTGGGTGTGGGTGGATCCCGGGAGAAGTTCATCGACATGCCACACCCGTCACCGGTTCCTCCTCCACCACAAGCGCGTCAAACCCACTCCGGGTAAGCCGACCTCGCTAGGGTCACTGGGCATGACCCCCAGGATCGACACGTCCGCGCTGCGCTATCGACCCGACCTGCTATTCGCCGATGTCGATACCCGTTCCACACCCGGGTTCGACGGGTCGCGCGAGGACGGCGAAGCCCTGCAGGCCGAACTGTCTGAGCGCCTCGGGTTGCTGCAAGAGATGTTGTACGCCAATGGGCGCAGCGGCGACCACCGCTCGGTGTTGTTGGTCCTGCAGGGCATGGACACCTCCGGCAAGGGAGGCATCGTCAAACATGTTGTGGGACAAGTTGATCCGCAAGGAATTGAACATGCGAGCTTCCGGGTTCCCACGGAGGAAGAACGTAAGCACCACTACCTATGGCGCATTCGCAACGCACTGCCTTCAGGCGGGCAGCTCGGCGTCTTCGACCGTTCGCACTATGAGGACGTCCTGGTGGTGCGGGTGCACGAGCAGGTGCCGCCGGAGGTCTGGGGCGCCCGCTACGATGAGATCAATGCCTTCGAAAAGGAGCTGACCGAGGCCGGGATGACAATCCTCAAGGTGGCCCTGGTGGTATCGCTCGACGAGCAGAAGGAGCGCCTCGCCGAGCGGCTGGACCGTCCGGACAAATACTGGAAGTTCAATCCCAACGACATCGACGAGCGTGCGTTCTGGTCCGCCTACCAGGATGCATATCAAGCGGTGCTGGAGAAGACGAGCACCGAGTACGCCCCCTGGCACGTCATCCCGTGCGACCGCAAGTGGTACAGCAGACTCGCGGTTACCGCACTTCTCGACGAAACACTGGACAGCCTAAATCTCTCGTGGCCACCCGCCGATTTCAATATCGAGGAACAGAAACGCCGCCTCACGCAAGCGTGAGACGGCGTTGACCTGTTAAGTCTCGCTATTTGACGAGGGTGAACTGACCCACGTTGGTGATACCGCGACGGAAGAAGTCCGCGCAACCGGTCAGGTACCGCATGAAGCGGTCGTAAACCTCTTCGGACTGAATCCTGATGGCTTCCTCGCGGCGCTGTTCAAGATTCTGGGCCCAGATGTCCAGGGTCTTCGCGTAGTGCGGCTGCAGCAAATGCGTGCGCTCCAGCATGAACCCGGAACCAGCAGCTAGTTTCTCGATGTCTTCGACCGCCGGCAACTGGCCACCGGGGAAGATCTCCTCACCGATGAACTTCATGAATTTCAGATCACTAATGGTGAGTGGAATTCCGTTTTCTCGGAAGAATTTCTGGGTGTGGGCCAAAATGGTGTGCAAAAGCATTCGACCATCATTGGGAAGAACGTCATATGCGCGTTCAAAAAAGATCGGGTAACGCTCTTGCTTGAATGCCTCGAATGCACCGATCGTGACAATTCGATCGACTTTGTCGTTGAATTCTTCCCAGCCCTGCATGCGAATATCGGCGGTACGGCCAGTTTCCTCGGCAACCTTCGCCAGGCGCGTGCGGCTGTACTCGCTCTGATTCTTACTCAAGGTAATACCGACGACGTTGACGTCGAACTTACGCATGGCGCGCTCCAGGCAGGCACCCCAACCACAGCCGATGTCCAGCAGGGTCATCCCCGGCTCGAGGTTGAGCTTGCCGAGCGCCAGGTCAAACTTCGCCAGCTGCGCCTCGGCAAGGGTCAGGTCGTCACGCTCGAAGTAGGCGCAGGTGTAGCCCATGGTTTCTTCGTCAAGGAAAAGGCCATAAAATTCGTCCGAAATGTCGTATATGGACTGAGATTCCTCGTAGTACGGCTTCAGATCGGACATTTACTGCAGCACCTAATTCCCATCACATTTTGGCTACTTTGTACTGGCCCGCAGACTAGCACGGTCAACTGTGCCTACCTCTTAGGAACAGCCACCGGCCAGTCCAACTGCACCAACAGCGCTCGAGCCGCCCCCTCAACCTGTTCAGCATCTCCCGTAACCCCCAGAACGCGTAAGGTCGCATCGGCCAATGCCTCCGGAGCTATGGAATCACCATCGGCGCGGAGCATGATCACCGACTCGACGAGCCGGAAGGGCAGGCGCTCCACCCCATTGCGGATCATCTCCGCAGGGCACGCCGAGGCGGCCAGATCCTGATAGTGCGCGCGGAGCTGGTCGCGCTTGCGCCGGAACGCCACGAATCGATCGGCACGCAGATCCGGTAGTAGATAGAGAGCACCCAGGTTCCACCGGCTGGCCGCCAGCTGGGCGGCGTCGGCGAGCGCGAGGGCATAGAGACGCACAACCGGGGGCTCCGGGCGATCGGCGATCAGCGCCGCATAATGCAGCGGCTGGTCGATCGTCATCGCCAGCAGTGCATCGAGGATGTCGTCCTTGGTCTTGAAGTGATAGTAGAGCGAGGCCTGCTGCACGCCCACCGACTCGGCGATGCGGCGGGTGGTGGTTGCCGCGAACCCGTCGGTGGTGAACAACTCGGCCGAGGCATCGAGGATTTCGTCGCGAGTGGTGTTCCCCTCGCGAATGGGACTGATACGCCGCGGTCGCCCTGACATTGTGCCGACCCTTCCATGCACCCCTCGGCAACGCCCCGATTCCATCGTCCGGTGAGCGTTTCGTCATCGCTCCGACATCTGCGCAACGGCAATGTTACACCGCGCCCCCGTTCCGAAACGGCACTGTCACCCATGCGTACCGGCCGGCCGTCAGACTTACTTACCTATCGCATGACAGATATTTCTTCCCACATAGACGTGGGTTTTTCCGACCACACAGGGCATAAAACATGTTGCCCGAGGACCGACCAGGGAGTGCCCATGAACGCCTCGACGGCCACCCAATCCGCGGCCCGGTCCGCGGCGAGCATCGCCGGTTCAGACTCCGATGACCTTGCCGCGTTCGGCTATAAACCGCAGCTGCACCGAAGCCTTGGCAAATTCGCGTCCTTCGCGGCAGGATTCTCATTCGTCTCGATCCTGACGACGATCTTCCAGCTGTTCGCCTTCGGGTTCAGCTTCGGCGGCCCGGCCTTCTTCTGGACCTGGCCGATCGTCTTCGCCGGGCAGTACATGGTGGCGCTGAACTTCGCCGAGCTCGCCGCGCGTTATCCGATCTCCGGCGCCATCTATCAATGGTCCCGCCGACTCGGTGGAGCTGTCGTGGGCTGGTTCGCCGGCTGGTTCATGATCATCGCCCAGATCGTTACCGCGTCCGCGGCCGCGATCGCGCTGCAGGTGGTGCTGCCCACGGTCTGGAGCGGATTTCAGCTGGTCGGCACCGACTCCTCGCTGACCAGTGTCAGCGGCGCGTCGAACGCCGTGCTGTTGGGATCGCTGCTGCTGGTCGTGACCACCGCCATCAACGCCGTCGGCGTCAACTGGATGTCCCGGATCAACTCCATCGGTGTCACCTGCGAAATCGTCGGCGTGATCGCCGTGGTCGGCATGCTCTTCGCCAGCGCCGAGCGCGGCCCAAGCGTGGTGCTGCACACCGGTGACGCCGGCAGCGGATATCCGTGGGCGTTCCTGGCAGCAGGGCTTATGGCCGCCTACGTACTCGTCGGATTCGGGTCGGCCAGCGAGCTCGCCGAAGAGACCCGTAATCCGCGCCGGGTTGCCCCGCGCACCATCTTGTCCGCGATCGTGGTGTCGGCGATCGGCGGGGCGCTGATGATCCTGGGAGCGCTGATGGCCGCCCCCAGCCTCACCGACGGTCAGCTCGCCACCGGCGGCCTTCCTTATGTATTGGACAGCAAGCTGGCCTCCCCGTTCGGCACCCTGCTGCTCGTCGACGTCGCGATCGCTGTGTTCGTCTGCACCCTCGCCATCCAGACGGCGGCCTCTCGGCTGATGTTCTCGATGGCTCGCGACGGCAAGCTGCCGTTCTCCAGGGTGCTCTCGCATGTGAACCCGCGCACCGGCACACCGATCGCACCTGCCGTAGTCGTCGGGGTCTGCTGTGTCTTGATCCTGGTGGTCAACTTCGGCAACGCCGCACTGTTTACCAGCCTGTGCAGCGTGTGCATCGCCCTGATCTACCTCGCCTACCTGATGGTCACCACACCGTTGTTGTTGCGCCGCTTAGGGATCGGCGGAAGCAAGTGGGACGCCAACGTGGGGCAGACAGATGCCGACGGGCGCAAGCTCTTCTCGCTCGGGCGATTCGGCCTCCCGATCAACATCCTCGCCGTCGGCTATGGAGCCTTCATGGTCCTCAATCTGTCCTGGCCCCGGTCGGCAGTCTTCGACCCCACCGGAGCACACCCCTATCTGGTGTGGATAGCCCCCATCTGCATCGCCGCGGCGCTCATCGCCGGGATCTTCGCCTATCCCCGGCACACCGACTCCACCACCAAGGAGATCTCCTGATGACGACCGCGACCACCAAGGGAGCGCGAGATCACGCCCGCTCGCAAGCCAGCCAGATCACCGACACCATGCCGGTGCTCCCCGCTTCCAACTGGCCCTGGGCCCCCGATGACGTCGATCCACTGACGCTCACCTGGGCCGAGACCATCCCCGGAGGCCGGTATGCCAGCAAGGTGCTTAGTCGCGGCACCCGGCTGCGACTCACCGACGTCACCGGCTCCGCGTGCGTGAGTGTGGTGCTGCTGCGTGCCGACGCCCCATGGGAACGACTGAACGTCGCCGACACCGTCAAGGTTCCGTGGCAGGCGTATCTCGGCACCGGACATCCGCTGCTTTCGGATCAGGGCCGGGTGCTGGCAACCATCGTCGCCGACAGTTCCGGACATCACGACACCTTCTGCGGAACCACCACGTTGACCGCAAACACCGCCAAATACGGTGCGGGCGAACTCTATTCCGCGAGCCCGGCCGGACGCGAGCTGTTCACGCTGGCCGCGGCCAAGCATGGCCTCGCCTCGCGCGATATCGGTCCGTCGGTGTCGCTCTTCCACGGCATACGCGCCGAGGCGGACGGTACGTTGCACAGCGCCGGCACCGCGGGCCCGGGGGCCGCGGTGGATCTACTGATCCACCTGCCGGTGATCGCCCTGCTGGTGAACACCGCGCATCCCCTCGATCCCTCGGACACCTTTGACACCGGACCCGTCCAGGTGCTGGCCTGGTCCGCGCTCGACGAGCTGGTCGACCTGCCCAACAAAGACCCGGAATATCAGCGCGCCGTACTCAATACAGAAGACGCCTGGGCCGCGGCACAGAATGGAGATTCCCTGTGACAAGCACGGTTCTCGACGAGGTAGTACCCGCACGCGCACCCTGGAGCGCCGTGGTCGCGGCGGGAGATGTGTTGACCATCATCGACCTGAAGGGCAACCAGGCAGTCGACACCCTGCTGTATTCGGCGGCCGATACCTCGGTGCGCTACTCGGCGCAGGCCACCATCGCGGCGCAGGGCAATCTGTTCCTGCGCAACGGAACCGTACTGCGCGCCGAGGACGGCAGCGCGCTGATGACGATCGTCGAGGACGAGGTGGGCAGCCACGACACCATCGGCGGCGCCTGTTCCCAGGAATCGAACACCCTGCGCTACGGACACCACACCAAGCACCAACACGCATGTGTCGAGAACTTCCTGATCGAAGGCGCCAAATGGGGCCTCGGCAAGCGAGACCTGGTGTCTAACATCAACTTCTATATGAATGTCCCGGTAGACGCGGACGGGACCCTCGGTATCGTCGACGGTCTCTCCGCGCCGGGTAAGAAGATCAGGCTCCGGGCCGAGATCGACACCCTGGTGCTGGTGTCGAACTGCCCGCAGATCAACAATCCGTGCAACGGATTCGATCCCACTCCGGTGCGGATGATGGTGGAAAGCGCATGAGCACCGTCTCAGTCACGGCGCCCGGCATGCTGACCACGGTGCAAGACTGGCCGGGGCGCACCGGGTACTGGCAGGTGGGCGTGCCCCCATCCGGACCGATGGACGACCTGTCGTTCCGGCTGGGCAATCGGGCCGTCGGCAACCCCGAGGGCGCCCCGGGGCTGGAGGCGACACTCGCCGGTCCCACACTGCATTTCACCGAAGCGACCCTCGTCTGTGTGACCGGTGCACCCGCACTGGTCACCGTCAACGGGCGGCCGGTCCCGCAGTGGCGGGCCGTCACCGTTCCCGCTGATGGCACGCTCGCCGTGGGCGCCGCCGCAGACACCGGGATGCGGATCTACGTGCTGATCGCCGGCGGCATCGAAGTTCCCCAATTCCTGGGCAGCGCAGCCACCTTCACTCTCGGCGGGTTTGGCGGTCCGGAGGGACGTGCGTTGGCCGCCGGAGACACCCTCATGCTGAGTGATTCCGATGGCACCGAGCCACAATGCATTCCCGGCGCGGCACAACCGGCGATCGGTCACCATTGGGAGCTCGCAGTCACCGAGGGACCGCATGGCGCGCCCGAGTTCTTCACCCGCAGTGATATCGACGAACTGTTATCGACGGACTACGAGGTCCACTTCAATTCCGATCGCACCGGAGTGCGCCTCATCGGACCCAAACCGCAGTGGGCACGCACCGACGGGGGCGAGGCGGGGCTACATCCGTCGAACATCCACGACAACGCGTATTCGATTGGAGCTCTGGATTTTACCGGCGACACTCCGATCTTGCTGGGCCCCGACGGGCCCAGCCTGGGCGGGTTCGTCTGCCCGGTTACGGTGGTCTCGGCCGACCGGTGGAAGCTGGGCCAGCTGCGCGCGGGCGACACTCTGCGATTCATCCGAATCGAAGCCTCTCGCAGCGCCTCGCTGCGCTCGATCGGTATCGATCGCCGCGGGCACTGGCCCTCGGTGTTCTCCACCCACGGCGACGGCGACGACGGCGTGCTCGCATATCGGCAGGCCCGCGACGACGCGCCCGCTATGACTTACCGCCGCAGCGGCGACGACAACATTCTGGTTGAATACGGCGACCTCACATTGGATTTGGCGCTCCGTGCGCGCGTCCACGCGTTACACCAACGACTAGAGGACACCCATACCTCCGGCATCGTCGATCTGACGCCGGGCATCCGGTCGCTACAGGTGCACTTCGATCCCGACAGGCTGCCCATGGGCAAGGTGCTGGGACTACTGGACGATATCGACGAGCACCTTCCCGCTTCCAGCGAGCTCGTCGTGCCCAGCCGCCGGGTGGCCATGCCCCTTTCCTGGGACGATCCCTCTGCCCGCGAGGCCATGGAACGGTATCGCCTGGGTGTGCGCGCCGATGCCCCATGGATGCCCTGGAACATCGAATTCATCAGGCGTATCAATGGCTTGGACACTGTTGACGAGGTGTACCGCACGGTCTACGACGCCTCGTATCTGGTACTCGGTCTGGGTGACGTGTACCTGGGAGCGCCCGTGGCGACCCCGGTCGATCCCCGGCATCGGCTCGTCACCACCAAGTACAACCCCGCACGCACCTGGACGCCGGAGAACGCGGTCGGCATCGGCGGGGCGTACCTGTGCATCTACGGCATGGAGGGTCCCGGGGGATACCAACTGGTCGGACGGACCGTGCAGGTCTGGAACCATCGGCATCCGGAAAACGCCGGCACTTTCGAACCCGGAACACCCTGGCTGCTGCGATTCTTTGACCAAATCAGCTGGTACCCGGTGGGCGCCGAAGAGCTTCTTGAGCTGCGTGATGAGCTTGCCACCGGACGCGGCACCGGCGGTGTCAGGATCACCGAGGGTGAGTTCTCCATGGCGGAGTACTCGGCATTCCTCGCCCACAATGCGACGTCAATAGGTGAGTTCCGTGGCCTCCAACACGCGGCATACGCTGCCGAGCGCGAAGCGTGGAGTACTGCGGGCGAATTCGCCCGGGTCTAGCAAGTGAGCGCCCCGAACCCCTCGCTCGCGAATACCGGGGCGTGTCACTTTGCTGTCTGAATTAACCACCCCTGGCGATCTTGGTCAAGAGAAATGGGCATACTGACATTTCCAGGGGCTAAAAGTAGTGGCTTTCGCTAACAACCCTGGTGTGGGGCGGCGCCCGCGAGCACCATCTCCGCTATGGCGACACCGGCGTGGCCAGCTGCTCCCGGAGGAACCGGACTGCTAGACCGAACCACGCGTCGGCGTTCTTCATGGCGCAGTGGTCATCGTCCGCATAAAGCACCAGTTGCACATTCGGCGCGTAGGTCGCGATGTCAACGGAATCTTCCACCCTCACCAGCGTGTCCTTGGCGCCGTTGATGACCAAAAGGGGAATTGTGATGCGCGGCAGATGATCCCGTAGCGTCAGCTGCTTCAGCTTCCCCATCATGCCCACCAGGCCGTCGGCCCCGATCGTCCGTTGAATGGTGGACACGATGACTTCGGGGACGCCAAGAGAACCCGTGGGCGCAAGGCTTCTGTCGGCTGGAGCGCCATTTGCGATGGCGGCACGCAGCCGCGGCTCGACCGCTGCCATACGCGTTGCCCAGTAGGCACCAAAGCTGACGCCCAGCATCCCAATTCGCTCCCCGTCCACCCGATTGTGGGCAGCGAGATAATCAATCACCGCGGAATAGACCTGCTCGGACTGCGCCGTCAAGGGTTGGCGGTAGTGATACGTGCCCGGCATCTCCATGATGAAGTAGGCCATTCCCTCGTCGCGGTACTTCAGCAGAGGCAAAGTGATTTCGGCCAGTGAGCCTTCCAGTCCATTGGTGATCAGGACGGTCGGCAGGTGGTCCGCGCCCTCCGGCGCAACCAGATAACCACGCACTTCATCGTCGTCACCGCATGGGATTCGCACCGTCTCGATAGCCAGCCCCATCGCCGGAGCGAGCGCGGTAAGGACGATCTCGCATAGGCGGTGGGAGGTTTCGTAGGCCCGGAGTCTGCCTGGGGTCCACCCAGGCCAGGCTGCCGCGAATTCATACACCATGGCCTTGACAAGCGCATCCAAAACAACTGCAGCAGAGTGCGATTCGGGGAACCGAAGAGAGAATTCGGATACGGCGCCCGGCGGCGCGATCGCCCCTCGATCGGCAAGGATTTCTACCGCCGGCGCGAGGAGTTCACTGAGCCTGCCGGTCTGCTCAGCGCTCGTCGTCGAACGACCGGCAGGCAGCCAGTTGCGCACTGAACACCGCAGGTTCGATTCCGCCGAGGTGGGTGAATCTGTCGACGAACAACGCCGGCAGGAACGGCGCGGTTCCGAATCGACGTGCCGCGTACTCTGTGGTGCCGGTGAGCGCCATCGTACTCACGAGTACACGCTTGACCTGGGACTTTAGTGAGTCCATGATCTTTCCCGTCCAGTCGACAGTAATGCAATTAATCTGCGTTAGTTGCACGGTAGGCGCATCATTTCATTAACGCAATAGATCTGCATTACGCTGGCGGGGGTGACTCCCCCCGAAAATGAGATTCCGCACGAGGTGCAGCGCCGCCCTGGCGGCCGTTCCGCGCGCGTTCGCGCCGCGGTTCTGAACGCAGCGCTAGAGGCGATAGCCGAGCTAGGGGCCGGCGGCGTCACGATCAGCGAAATCGCCCGGAGAGCAGATGTTCATGCCACGTCTGTTCAACGACGTTGGGGCACTGCCGAAAACGTCATGCTCGATGCATTGTTGGACCGCAGTCAGCAGAAACTGCCCATTCCCGACACGGGCACACTGCGTGAAGACCTCATCGAATTCGCCCGCTTGCTTGCCGCTTACCTAGCCACTCCCCTCGGTGCCACGCTAGCCCGAACAATGGCCGTGGCCGGAGATGACCCCGAATTATCCGAAGGGCGCCAAAGGTTTTGGCAGATCCGGAACGAAGCGGCGCAAGTCCTGATCGACAGAGCGATCCAGCGCCGCGAGCTGGCTGCGGCTGTCAACCCGTCACTGGTGGTCGAAATATTGGTGGCACCTCTACATTTTCGGGCGTTGCTGACCCGACAACCGGTAGACGAGAACCTCATCGTGCAGATTGTCGAGACAATACTGCGAGGACTAGCCCCTTAAGGTTCCCATCTGGCCGCAACAGACCATTGAAGACGAGCATGTGGCCGACGCAAGTGCCGGCCACATGCTCGCGGGTGTGCCTACGGGATGAACGGGCCACCAGGCGGCGGCGGAACAGCCGGGCCAAGACCGTTGGGCACAGGCAGGCCCGGTCCCCGGTTGCTTGGTGGAGGAGGCACTCCCGGGCCGGGAACACCAGGGCCCGGGATCGGCGGAGGAGGCTCCGCGGAGGCAACGACGACACCAACACCCAAGGCACCCATGCCTATTCCACTCACCACGACGGCGCCGCTGAGCACTTTCTTAAGGTTCACTTTGACTCCTTCTCAATCTGGTGAATCCTCTAGACCCACCGATGACGCACGCTAACGACGAAGTTCATGAACAGCCTTGGTGATAACTATGTGCACGCTGTGCGATCGAAACTAGGAGTTGAGTTCGCGAGAATGACTATTCTCCAGGCGATTTCGCCAGGTGATGCCAGAGGCTCACGTGGTGGCGGTCAAATCATAGAGAGTGACGCCGTCGATGCTGATCTCCTTGAATCTCCCGGTGATCCAGTCGGTGATCTTGTCAGCCTCGGTCGGTTCACCACGCTTGTCCGCTCCCGGCGGGAAGCCCGGGGATCCGTCATGTGTGGGGACAATGAAATAGTGCACCTGACGCTTCGCCACGTACTGCTGGAACTGTTCGAGCGTGGGCGAAGGATCACCGGATCCGAATCCGCCAAGCGGTATCACCGGACGATCACTGGCCAGTTGATAGGGAGCCGCATCCATCGAGCCCTTCGCGGCAGCCGCCCAGGTATAGCTGCCCGCGTTGTCTAACAGCTGCGCAACAATTTTGGCAGTAACAGGTTGCTGCTGAGGCGGACCAGCAGGCATCCCGCTCGGCCCCGGGATCGGCGGGCCTTGCCTACCTCCGCTGGAGGGCCCTGCGGTGACAATGCCGCCAGTATGCGCAGTGACCAACGTCTGCAGCGAGTAGGCGAACGGTCCGGCGCCTCCGGCAATGACGGCACCGATCACCGCGGCATACGTGATGCCCCTCTGAAGTTCGGCTGTCAGAGGCCGCGCCACATGCAGGACCATCGCCAGCGCTGCGAAGATCCCGGCCGCCAGGACAATCCACCGCAATGCCGGAACGAAATCTGGTGTGCGACTCAACAGCACCCACGACCACAATCCGGTGCCTGCAACAGTGGCGGCAAGGACATAGGTAATCCATCGCCTATCCCGGTATTGCCAGAGATGTGCCACTCCGATACCGGTCAGTGCGGCGATCGCCGGGGCAAGTGCCACGGTGTAGTAGTCGTGATAGATCCCGCTCATGAAGCTGAATACGACACCCGTTGTGAGCAACCAGCCGCCCCACAACAAGTAGTGACTCCGCATGGTGTCGGCGCGACCGGCCCCTCGGCGCAGCACCAGTCCCACCACCAGGAAGACCAGCGCAGCGGGAATGAGCCATGAGCTCTGGCCTCCTGAAACGGCATTGAACAACCGTGCCCACCCAACTTCTCCACCAAATGGTGGCGCACCCGCCATCCCAGAGGGCGGTGTCGGCAGATTCCCGAAGTCACCACCGCGCAGGCGATCCAGCCCGTTGTACCCGAAGGTCAAATTCAGGAAGCTGTTGTCCCTAGAACCACCTACATACGGGCGCCCGGCCGCGGGGGTGAGTTCCACCAGCAACACCCACCAGCCGGCAGCACCGACCATCGCCGCCAACCCAGCCACCAGCTGCATGGCACGAGTGCCCCATCGAGCCGGCCCGCAGATCAAATAGGTCAGTCCCAGCGTTGGCACGATCAGCATGACCTGCAACTGTTTGGTGAGGAAGCCAAATCCAATAAAGATGCCGCACAACACAATCCAGCGTGTCCGCCCGTCCTCCAACGCCTGCGCCAGAGCCCATACCGCTGCGATGAGCAGGAACACCAGCAACGCGTCGGGGTTGTTGAAACGGAACATCAGTGTGGCCACCGGGGTTAGCGCGAGCGCCGTACCCGCAATCAGGCCGGCGGAGGGCCCGAAGTGTTTCCGCACGGCCACATACAGCAGCGCTACCGAGGCGACGCCGATTAGAACCTGGGGAATCTGAATGGACCAGGTGTTGACGCCGAAGATCCGTGCGGATATCTCCATGGGCCACAATGACGCCGGGGGCTTGTCGACCGTGATCGCATTACCGCCGTCGGCGGACCCGAACAGGAATGCCTTCCAGCTCTGAGTACCGGCCTGCACTGCTGCCGAGTAATAAGCATTCGCCCACCCATTCCTGCTCAGGCCGTACATCCAGGCGGCCGCCGTGGCAACAAGCAGCAGTGCAAATCGCCCGCGGCCGTGCCTCGTAATCGGCATATCGGCTGGCGATTTCAGGTCCGGGGCGCGGACGGTATCAACCATGCCCAGATTGTCTGAGGAGCCGATGGGCGAACACTATGGGCAGCCTGTGCGCGCGCTATGAACGCGGATCCCCCCCAATGCCCAGGAACTCATAGCCGCCTCATGTCTCGGAACTAGCCGCCGACCACAGTCCCGTCAAAAGATTGTTATCGAAGAACATATTTCACAACAGAGCGAGGTCTCCGCCCACGCGAAGAAGACACATCGTCCATCGCGTCGTCCTAGTGGGCACGATGGCCTGTGTATCGGCCGCGATCGCCGCCGTGGCCGCCGCCGCACCTACCCTTGCCGGGACTCGTTCCACTACTGGGGCACTCACCGTTCTGAGGCCCGGATGCTAGGCCATGGCGGCGGGCAGCGTCACTACGAACGCAGTGTCACCCGGTGCACTACGCACGCTGATCGAGCCGTGGTGCGCCTTGACGACGGCCGCCGCGATCGCCAACCCCAGGCCTGTACTGCCGCCCCGGCGTGACCGGGAGGTGTCGCCGCGGGCGAATCGCTCGAAGATCTCCGATTGCTGTCCAGCAGGTATGCCCGGACCGTCGTCGCGCACCGTGAGCCTGAGCTGATCTTCCTCAATCACCAGGCCTACGGTGATCGCTGTTCCCGGCGGAGTGTGAATTCGAGAATTGGACAGCAGATTAGCTATGACCTGATGCAACCGAGCCTGATCGCCGACAAGAACCACGGGCTCATCGGGCAGGTCGATCAACCAATTGTGTTCCGGTGCGGCGATATGCGCGTCACTAACGGCATCGACCGTCAACTGTGAAAGATCCACCGGTGCTTGTTCGAGTGGACGGCCAGAGTCCAGCCTAGCCAACAACAACAGATCGCCGACAAGCTCGGTCATGCGGGCGGCCTCTGACGCCACCCGACCCATCGCATGGGCCACGTCGGCCGGCACCTGATCACTGTTGCGTTGCGCCAGTTCGGTGTAACCGCTGATCGCTGCCAACGGAGTGCGCAGCTCGTGGCTTGCGTCGGCGACGAACTGGCGCACGCGGGTCTCACTTGCGTGCCGCGCTGACAGCGCGTCCGCGATCCGTTCGAGCATGCGGTTCAAGGCCGTGCCAAGTTTGCCTATCTCCGTATGCACTTGGGCAGGAGACACCGAAACGATGGGCGAGGGCAGATTGACCTCACCTCGCTCCAAGGGCATGTCCGCCACCATGAGTGCCGCGCCGGCCACATCCGACAGGGGCGCCAGTTGGCGACGCACGACAACAATACCGGCGACGACGGCGGCGGTCAGCGCCACTGCACCCACCACACAGAAGATCGCGAAGAGTGACAGCAGGGTGCTGTCCACCCCGGAGGCCGGTAATCCGGTGACGATTGCCGTTCCGTCCTCTGCGATCGCACGAGTGAGTCGATACCTGCCCAGGCCATCCAGCTCCACGGTGGTGCATCCGTCCTCGCCGACCGTGGACAACTGCCGGGATGCGGTTTCCGTAAGCCTTTGTCGAGCACCAGTTATGGTGATCACAGCAGCCTCGGCCGCTCGTCCGTCTCTGAGGACGGCGCCCACCGTTCCCGTGGATTGGCCAGGCGCGTCCAGGAAGATCGGGCCCGGTCCAGCCAGCCGCGGGACGCCCGGCATCGGCGGCGGCGGGCCGAGGTCGAACAAGGTCACCGACCTGAAGCTGGCATCACGTACTTGCTCATCAAGCTGTTCAATCAGGAACCGGCTGGTCGCGAGCATGCTCCCCGCGCCGATACCGATACACACGAGGGCCAGTAGCGTGACCTGCACCGCCAGCAGCCGAGCGCGCAACGACCATGCCGATGGCCCGCGAAATTGTAAGACCATGTCAGTGAATAGGTTTCAGGACATACCCGGCACCCCGAAGGGTGTGGATCATCGGCTCACGGCCGGTATCGATCTTCTTACGCAGGTACGACACATACAGCTCGACGATGTTGGACCGACCGCCGAAGTCGTAGCTCCACACGTGATCCAGGATCTGGCCCTTGCTCAGCACCCGTTTGGCATTGCTCATCATGAACCGCAGCAACTCAAACTCTTTAGCCGTCAAGGCAATTGATTCGCCCGCACGACTAACTTCGTGGCTGTCTTCGTCGAGGACAAGGTCGCCGACAATGATCCGCGCGTCGGCCGAATCAGAAGTGATCCCCGTGCGCCTCAACAGCGCTCGCAGGCGCAGTACCACCTCTTCCAAACTGAACGGCTTGGTCACGTAGTCGTCACCGCCCGCCGAAAGTCCGGCGATCCGGTCTTCCACGGCGTCCTTGGCTGTTAGTAGGAGCACGGGCATACCCGGGTACATGGCACGCAACCTGCCCAGCACCTCCAGACCGCTCATGTCCGGCAACATGACGTCCAGCACCACCACATCTGGGGTGAATTCACGGGCGGCGGTGATCGCTGTCATTCCGTCGGCAGCAGTGGCAATGTCCCAACCTTCGTACCGCAATGCCATCGAGATCAGCTCCGCCAGAGATTCTTCGTCATCGACGACAAGCACCCTGATCGCACTTCCGTCGAAGCGGGACATCGGAGGTCCTACACCCGCACGTGAACCCGTTCCACCTGACATGACCACTCACCAATTCTCTCGAACGGGCTATGCATCCCCTATGTGGAAGCTGTGCGCAGACTGTGCGCCCGTCCCTAACCATCAAGCGACGCTATCGCCAAACACTGCGAGGGCACGCCGTGCGCACACAATCGGGCTGAGATTTGTGCGTCCGGCGTGCCCTCGTGCGGTTGGGTGGCTTTACTTGGCCTTGTACTCGTAGAACCCGACACCGCTCTTCTTGCCGAGGCGCCCGGCCTCGACCATCCGGAGCAACAGCGGCGGGGCCGCGTACAGCGGCTCCTTGTATTCGTCGTACATCGAGTCGGCGATGAGCTTCAGGGTGTCGAGACCGACGAGGTCCGACAGCCGCAGCGGGCCCATCGGGTGCGAAAGTCCGGCCACGACAGCCTTGTCGATGTCTTCGACTGTGGCAAAACCGGATTCGGCCATCCGGATGGCCGCCAGCAAGTACGGAACCAGCAGGAAGTTGACCACGAAGCCGGAGCGGTCGGCGGCACGCACGACCTGCTTGCCCAGCACCTCACTCGCGAAGGCCTCCGTGCGCGCGGCCGCGTCGGGCGTAGTCACCAGCGTCGAGATCAGCTCGACGAGCGGCAGCACGGGCACCGGGTTGAAGAAGTGCAGTCCCAGCACGCGCCCCGGGTTTTTGGTTGCGGCAGCGATTTTCATGATCGGGATGCTGGAAGTGTTGGACGCGAGAACCGCGTCGGGATCGGTGATCACCTCGTCGAGCTTGGCGAAGATCGAGGCCTTGATGGACTCGTCCTCGATGACGGCCTCGATGACGAGCTGGCGATCGGAGAAGTCGGCCAGGTCGGTGGTGAACTTCAGGTTGGCGACGGCGGCATCGCGCTCACGCTCGGTGATCTTCCCGGCAGAGACGCCGCGGTCCAGCGACTTGACGATGCGGGCGGACCCCGCCTTCGCAAGCTCCTCGGTGGTCTCGAAGACCAGCACGTCGACACCGGCACGTGCCGATACCTCGGCGATACCCGCACCCATCTGTCCAGCGCCGATAACTCCTACGCGCGTGATTGCATCCGTCATCTTCGTACTACTCCCTGAACATCGTTGTTAGTTTTGGCTTTCCAGCACACAGGCCCCGCCCAACGGGATACGTGGGCGGGGCCTGTGCTGTCAACTCAGTGGGTCACACCGAGAGTCTTGACGTGGGCGCATTGCCCGGCTAAAGCGGGCGTGACTTAGTGGAACTGACCCTCTTCGGTCGAGCCCTTCAGCGCCGCGGTCGAGGTGTTCGGGTCCACCGTGGTGGCGATCCGATCGAAGTAACCGGCGCCGACCTCACGCTGGTGCTTGGTGGCGGTGTAACCACGGGCCTCGGCCGCGAACTCGCGCTCCTGCAGGTCGACGTAGGCCGTCATGCCCTCGCGGGCGTAGCCGTAGGCCAGGTCGAACATCGAGTAGTTGAGCGCGTGGAAGCCCGCCAGGGTGATGAACTGGAACGTGAAGCCCATGGCACCCAGCTCCTTTTGGAACTTGGCGATGGTGGAGTCGTCCAGGGCTTGCTTCCAGTTGAAGGACGGGCTGCAGTTGTAGGACAGCAGCTGGTCCGGGAACTCGGCCTTGACGGCTTCCGCGAACTTGCGGGCGACCGCGAGGTCCGGCACGCCGGTCTCCATCCAGATGAGGTCGGCGTACGGGGCGTAAGCCTTGGCACGCGCGATACAGGGCTCGATGCCCTTCTGCACGTTGTAGAAGCCCTCGGCGGTGCGCTCACCGGTGACGAAGGGCTGGTCACGCTCGTCCACATCGGAGGTGATGAGGGTGGCGGCCTCGGCATCGGTACGCGCGATGACGACGGTCGGGGTGTTCGCGACGTCGGCGGCCAGGCGCGCCGAGGTCAGGGTGCGGACGTGCTGCTGGGTGGGGATCAGCACCTTGCCACCGAGGTGGCCGCACTTCTTCTCGGAGGCCAGCTGGTCTTCCCAGTGGGTACCGGCGGCACCCGCGGCGATCATGGCCTTCTGCAGCTCGTAGACGTTCAGCGCGCCACCGAAGCCGGCCTCGCCGTCGGCGACGATAGGCACCAGCCAGTTGTCGACGCTGGTGTCACCCTCGACACGGGCGATCTCGTCGGCGCGCAGCAGCGCGTTGTTGATGCGGCGAACAACGGCCGGCACCGAGTTGGCCGGGTACAGGCTCTGGTCCGGGTAGGTGTGACCGGAGAGGTTGGCGTCACCGGCGACCTGCCAGCCGGACAGGTAGATGGCCTTGAGGCCGGCACGGACCTGCTGCACGGCCATGTTGCCGGTCAGCGCGCCCAGCGCGTTGATGTAGGAGCCGTCACCCTTGGTGACGCCTTCCCACAGGATTTCCGCGCCACGGCGGGCCAGGGTGTTCTCCTCGACGACGCTGCCCTGCAGCTCCTCGACCTGGGCGGCGGTGTAGTCGCGGGTGATGCCCTTCCAGCGGGGGTTGGTGTCCCAGTCCTGCTGGATTTCGGCCGCGGTGCGCGGCTTTCCGACGTTCGACATTGGTACTCCTTGCTATGACCCTGAGTTACTTGCCCTGACGTTTGGCTGTCGCAGACAGATTGTTAACGCCCAGGCACGTTCACTGCGTTGACTGTTACGACGATGGCACAGACCATATGCGCAGGTCCACCCGTTCCCAATGCCAATTTTCGCTAGGGATTAACGAGCTATTGCTAACCTTGCGAAGCGGCTAATCGTACGCCCGTACTGTTGCTACCGACCGGTAACCAACAATCCCCTGTTCAGAACGCTCGTACTGTTAAACAACCGACGCTGTGTCTAGTTATCGAGCGAATATCGAGGCGAGAGCCTTCACCTCGTCGCCAACGACATATGTGAGCGTTGTAACACTGCGACCGGGGACGCCGAGCTCGGTTCCGTCCTCGTAGACGTTGGTGATGATCTCAAGCTTGTCCCCCAGCGAAACCGCGGAGTCATGTTCGAGGCTCACTCGATAGGGGCCCGACAGCAGGTCGGGATTCCGCGAGAGGTGATCCTCCACGATGCTCCAGTAAACGGAGTTGTTCATGTGGTCGAACAGATCCATATCGGTAAACCGCACCGGGAAGTCCCGGATATCGGTCGCGGTCTCCCGGCTTCCGGGCTTGTTGTAGGGCTTCCACCGCAACCGGTCCACATCCGTGGTGGACGCGACGGTGGCCAGGAAGTCGTCTTCGATACGGGCCGGCCCCTGGGTCTCACGGCTGACGTGAATCCAGAATGCCTCGGACTCCACCAGTCCCCCGTCGCGACCGTCGAGCCGCACCCGCATCTGGCACCACCGATTGGACGTCGCCGAGCACCAACGGCGCAGCCACAGGGCCTCCCGGAACTCAATGGGCTTGATCACGTCGATCATGGTGCGGCGGACGACCCAGTGCGGGTGGGTCTCCTCGGCCTCCACGCCGCGCAGGTGGTCCTGCCCAATGTCCTGGATATGCCGGGCGGCCCCGTCCAGCCGCAAACGCCCGCCGGAGTCGACGTCGGCGATCCGAACGGGCCAACGGCCCTCGTAGACGTGGGGATGCGCATGGGGCACGGGCATCATGTCTTTGTCGAGGCCAATGCTGGCTTCCACACTCACGGGGCGGTCCTTTCGCGAGGCCGCGCCGGCTTCCGGCACGACAGAGAGCGCGTCAGCCGCGCATTCCCGAAAGCCATGGTCCCATAACCGAAACGGGCCAAGCATCGACGGCGTGTCATGGCGCATTCGATTGGCACCCAATCGATCTCACAACGCTCGAGGAATGGCCGCCCACAATCCTCTTGTCGGACCATACGATCGCCTGGTGGTAACCACCCGGCAGGGCCCCGACAGCAGGGTCGCCCGCGCTCTGCTCGCGACCGCCGTTCTGTTGTTCACGATCGCCATCGGCGGGCTCGTGATCACTGGGCACACCGTGGTCAGGTTCTCCTCGGACGAGGCCGCCGAGCCCTATCCGCTGTGGAAGCCGTTGACCTCGTCACTGATCGTGCTGCTGCTCACCCGCCTGGTGCCCGTGCGCCTGCCGGCGATCGACCCGCTCGCCGACATCGGTCCAGAGCGCCTCACCCGCGAAGTGTGGGTGCTGGTGGGTGCCGCCCTCGCGTTCCCCGCCCTCGTCGTCGCGGCAGCGGCGACCGGGATACCGCGGGATGCCGTGTACAGCCCGATCAAGGTGCTGATGTTCCTCGTAGTTCCGCTGCTGGCCTTCCGTATCTTCCGTGGCGGTGTGCCGCAGGAGCCGAAGGCGCGGTGGGCTGCCCGGCTGGACCGCACCCGCCTGCTGGCGCCAATCATCCCGGTTGTCGCATGGATCGTGTTGGCTCGACTCGGCCCCCTCGCACCGCCCGCCATCCCCCTGGCAAGTCTGCCTGATCCCCTCACCATCGCCGTAGCCTCGCTAATCACACTGCTGACGGCGAGCGTGCTCGAGGAAGTGTTCTACCACGGGTACCTGCAGACCCGGCTGGAATCACTGGTTGGCCGTTGGCCGGCCATCGCTACGTCGTCGGTGCTCTTCGCCGCGATGCATATCGCTTCACACGTGCAGGTCAACACAGTGGCAGTCGACCTCGCGACGATCGTGGCCGTCCAAGGAACGTTCGGCGTGATGCAGGGCTATCTATGGAGCCGGTATCGAAACATCTGGGCTCCGATCGCCATTCACATTGCCGTCAACTTGATCTACCTCGACATGCTCATCAGCTGACGATCGCTCGCGCACCGAGAGGCACATCACCGCCGCGATGACGCAGAGCCCGGCGGCGAGCCGGAATGCGTTGTCCTAGTTGCCCTGCTGGTCACGTAGCCATCCAGCACCCGCTGCCGCGATGGCCGCCCCGATCTGATGCGAGGCGAAGACCCCTCCGAACACCACGGGTGTGCGTTCACCAAAATAGTTACGGCACAGCGCAATGGTCGGCGGCACGGTGGCCACCCAATCCAATCCGTAGAAGATGATGAACACCCATGTAGAGGGCTCAGCGCGAGGAGAAAGCAAGGTGGGCAGCATCAGCGAAAGACCGCGCCCAAAGTAGTAGATACCCAACAGAACGCGCGCATCGATCCGGTCGGTGAGCCATCCGGAAAACACCGTCCCCGCGACGTCGAAGACGCCGATCAGTGCCAGCAGGCTTGCGGCCATGGTGGTCGGCATCCCGTGGTCGTGCGCCGCGGGGATGAAGTGGGTGCCGATCAATCCGTTGGTGGTCATTCCGCAGATCGCGAAACTGCCTGCCAGTAACCAGAAGACGGGTTGCCGCGCTCCGATGAGCAGCCCCTTCGAACGCCGCACCGAAACCCCCGGATGCAGCGCCCGATTCGTCGGTCTCTGCACCAAACGGGCCAACTCCCTTATCGGCAGGTCGGTTTCGCATGAACAACACGACCAGCGGAACCACGGATACCGCCGACGCAGCCACCATCACCGAGGCCCACCGCCAGCCATGGGCATCACTCACCACCGCCACCAACGGCAGGCAGATGAGCTGGCCAGTGATGTTCGGCCAGGCCGGTGCCGACCGCTACCACGTCATAACCTGCGGGTTGTCCTGTTCGCCCGTCATGACTACCTCGGGGTATGCGATCACACCACAGGAGGGGACTGCCGCGCTGCACCGTGCCGACACCGTCATCGTCCCCGGTACCCAGTACCCGCCGGCGCGGCTTCGCGGCGAGCTGGCCGAGGACCTCCGCGCCGCGCTCGACACCATCAGGCCGGGTACCCGCATCGTCTACATCTGCATCGGAGCCTTTGTGCTCGGTGCCGCGGGACTGCCCGACGACCGTCGCGCCACCACCCATTGGCACAAGGCGGACGATTTTCGTGGGCTGTACCCACGCGTGGTGCTCGATGAGACGGTCTTGTTCGTCGACGACGGCGACGTTCTGACATCGGCGGGACTGGCCTCGGGAATCGACTTGTGCTTGCACATTATTCGACAAGACCACGACACGGCGGCGGCCAACGATGTGGCCCGGTATTGCGTGGTGCCGCCATGGCGGGAGGGCGCAATTCATCGACCGGCCACTCCCCGAATACACCGGGGATTCAACGGCATCCGCCCGCAGCTGGGCCCTGGAGAACCTCACCGAACCGTTGACGGTGCGGCAATTGGCCGACCATTCCCGGATGAGCGTGCGGACCTTCAATCGACGTTTCCGCGACGAGACCGGCGATTGGATGCGGCAGCAGCGTGTCGAATGCGCCCGGACACTCCTGGAATCACACGATCTTGCCGTGGACGGGGCGGCCCGGCGGTCGGGCCTCGGCTCGGCGGCGAATCTGCGGCACCACCTACGCCGTGGGTTCGGCATGAGTCCCACCCACTACCGAAAAACGTTCCGGGGCAGTTGACCGGCTAGACGATGCCTACACCGGTCAGCACTTGCCAGATCCCGACCACCGCGAAAAGGACGAGCAGCACTACTTGCCGGTGGGCGAGTGCCCAGTTGTGAATCGGTTCGAGTATCGCCTGGGTTCTCGCCGGAGCGATCACGTAGCTGACGAGCGCTACCTCGAAAACGGCAAGCATCGCGAAGACGAAAACAACGGCAGCGAGAACCTGCGTGCCCAGCGCGGTTCCCGACCCGACAACGATGGTGTCGACCAGGAGAACCAGCGGAGGCGGAGGCATGTATCCGATGCCGAGCACCAGCGCGACCCACAGCGCACCGTTCTCCCAGGCACCCTTGCCATGATGGAAAAGGCGTCGAAACTTCGCCACCACCACGGCGACCGCACCCCTGATGCGGCCAACCGACGGGGGTTCGGCCGTCGGAGTCTCCGGATCTAGTACCAAAACCGACGAATCCCCACCCGCGCCGGCGGCCACAGGCTGATTCTCTCGCTTACGCGACCGAAGACGCACCGCGATGACAACGGCCAGCGCGATGCACAGCACGCCGGTTCCCAGTTGGAGCGGCTTGACGGACGAGCCCGGGTCCGCGGTCGCAAGGTTCTTCGCGAAAGACGCGAAACTCGGCACCATATGCAAGGCGAAAAGCGCGATCACAAAGGACGGCACATTCACCATCAGCGCGCCAACCCAGAAGGCCAAGAGGTTTTGCACCGGCCGAGGCCGCGAGATGACCACCAAAATCAGGCCGAGCAGCACCGGATTGAGTGACATCAAAAATGCCAACCCCAATAGTTCGCGCCACATATCGATAACCCTACTCTGTTTGCTCACGAATGGCAGCGCCAGCCGAAATACTTCGAATTGCGCTGGCTACATTGACGAGAAGGCTGATCATTCCGACAGAAGGCAGCTCAAAAAACTTAGCCATCATGAAACAGCTTGCGTTGCGACCCCGACCATTCCTCGCCCGCTAAAGCAATCCTTGCAATCGCAAGTCACTCGCATATTTAGCGATGATCGGCGCCGAGACTTGTGGAATATCGTGACCGGAACCAATCTTGGCCTCTCGCACCGCGGCCTGGAATCGGTCGGCCGGAGCCATCGACCCCCGCGAGGGTTCCGGCGGCTTCCCGTCCCAACCGTGATCCTGCAAGATCTTCAGCATCTGCAACACGGAGCCTTGGCGCTGATGATCTGGCAATTCGTGCAGACCGGACTCGAAGCGCGTCACCCACTCACTGAAATCGCTGATGCGTTCAATCGGGTGGCCGGCCTCTATCAGCCAATCGACGTACTCGTCGATTCCAATGCCGTCGTCATGCGGATTCATCACGTGATAGGTCTCGAATCCCGTGAACGATCCGGTGGATGTGCCGGCCGCCTGGCCTCCGAGCCTGGTAATCGCCTCGGCAACGAATTCCACGGGTAGCCCGTCGAAGTGCGCGCGCTGACGATTCCCGTCGTCGGTGAGTCGGTACACGGAATGGGGCGCGACTCCGGTGGCGACAATGCTCAGCACCATTCGGGCGACCGTGTCGGAGGCATTCACTTGGCCCGCGTAACTGGTGCCGACCATGATCATGCCCGAACGGAACACCGTGACCGGCAAACCAACCTGCTCGTGGGCCTCGCGGAGTAGCACCTCGCCGGCCCACTTGCTGTTGCCATAGCCGTTCGCATAACTCCCATCGGAAGGCCGAATGGCACTAATGTGCCGGATATCGGCATCCTCGACGAAGGTCGACTTCTCGATCTCTCGCCCGACGTCGGCCGTCGAGACGAACGTGTACGGCTTGAGTTTCGTGGTCAACGCGAACCGGATCAGTTCCGCCGTGCCGACCACGTTGGGTCCAAACAGCTCGCTGTAGGGCAGAACGCTATTGACAAGCGCTGCGGAATCGACGATCAGGTCGACGGTGTCGGCCAGCCGCTGCCAGGTCACTTTATCCAGACCGAGGCCGGGTTCAGCCTTGTCACCAGCGATTACCTGCAACCGGTCAGCGGCGAGCGCTTCGTAGACCCGGATCAATTCCGCATCGCCGCTGTCGAAGGTCCTGTCGAGACGGCGTCGGGCCTCTTCGTCGGACTTGGCACGCACCAGGCAGATCAGCGTGCCGTCGACCTGTTCCAGCTCCTTGAGCCATTGCAGCACGAGGTAGCGCCCCAGGAAACCGGTCGCTCCGGTCAGCAGCACCGTCCGCGGACGCGCATTGGCGGGCGGCAGCGCCGGAGCCGCCTGCAGCGTCGCCTCATCGATGAACTTGTCCAGCTTAAGGTCACTGGCCCTTACCTCGGAGGCACCGGGTCCATGCACGGATGCATAGGTCGGTCCGTTGGTCCAGGAGCCTGCCGCACCGTCCAGGTACGCGCTCAGGCTTCGCACCGACGGCGCCTCAAAGAGGGTTCTCACCGCCAGCTGAGCATCGAGCGAGGTGTTGATCGCGGCAACCACCCGCATCGCGGAGATCGAGTCTCCACCCAGATCAAAGAACGAATCGTCGGTCCCGACCCGCTCTACGCCCAGTACCTGCGCGTAGATGCCGGCGAGTGTCTCCTCCACCGCATTGGCCGGAGCGCGGTAGCGGGCTGCGTCGTCGTACTCGGGCACGGGGAGGGCACGCTTATCGAGCTTGCCGTTGACCGTCAGCGGCAACGCCTCCAGCTTGACCAGCGCAGCCGGCACCATGTACGGCGGCAGTCGCTTGGCCAAGGAACTGCGCAGTTCGGCGGGCTCACCGGTGCCGATGAAATACCCGACCAGGCGCTTGTCGCCGGGGCGGTCCTCGCGGGCGATCACCGCCGCCTGCGCCACCCCGTCCAGGTCGGCGAGGGCTGCCTGAATCTCACCGAGCTCGATGCGGAAGCCGCGAATCTTGACCTGCTCATCGGCGCGGCCGAGGTATTCGAGCTGACCGTTGACGACCCAGCGCACCAAGTCCCCGGTGCGATACATACGCGCTCCCGGCTCCCCGAACGGGCACGCAGTGAACCGTGAGGCGGTCAGCGCTGAGCGGCCCACATAACCGAGGCCGACACCAAGTCCAGCCACATACAACTCGCCGACCACACCCGGTGGGACCGGTCGCAGCCACCGGTCCAACACGAACAACGCGGCGTCGGGAACCGGAACACCGATCGGCACCACACCCGATCCGGCGATCAACTCACCAAACGTGGCATAGATCGTCGTCTCCGTCGGACCGTAACCGTTGATCATCACCCGTCCGGGCGCCCACTTATCCACCACGTCGGTGGGGCAGGCTTCACCGGCGACGACCAACGTCATACCGTCCAGTCCCTCCGGCGACAGCATTCCCACCGCCGACGGGGTCTGGAACAAAACGGTGACCTTTTCACGGATCAGCAGAGCGCGGAAATCATCCGGCGACCGAACGACCGAATCGGGAACGATGACCAGTCGGCCACCGTGCAGCAGCGCCCCAAAGATCTCCCATACGGTGATGTCGAAGACCAGCGACCCCGCCTGCGTCCACACCTCGCCCGGCCCCGTGGGCATATGGGTGAGCGGGAACTTCAGTGCTTGAGTCACGTTGCCGTGCGCGATGGCCACGCCCTTGGGGACACCCGTCGTTCCCGAGGTGTAAATCGTGTACGCAACGTCGTCGGGTGCCGGAGTGAGCAACGGCACGTGGCCGTAGATGGCACCCGTGGGGTCGTCTTCGGCATCGTCGAACTGGACGACCGAGACTCCGGACCCGTCGAACCGCGCGCGCAGCTCGGCGGTCGTGACGGCCGCGATGGGCACCGCATCGGACAGCATGAACTCCAGCCGCGTGTCCGGCACCGACGGATCGATCGGCAGGTACGACGCCCCGGTCTTGAGAATCGCGAGGATCGCCACAATCGCATCGTCGGAGCGGGGCATCAACAGCGCCACCGACTCACCCGGACCGGCGCCGTAGATCGCCAGTAGATTCGCCAGCCGCGTGGCGGCCTCATCCAGCTCGCCGTAGGTCGTGGAGCGGCCCTCGAAGGTCAGCGCCACCGCCTCGGGGGCACGGTTGACCTGCTCGGCGAACGATTCCGGAATGGACAACACCGGCTCCGGTCCCCGCGCCAGTACCTTGCGATTGCCCCAGCCATCGAGCTGCTTGTGCTCACTGGTCTTCAGCACATCGAGCGACGAGAGTCGTTGCGAGGCATCGGCAACCATCGACGTCAGCACCCGTTCGAACCGCTCGAACACGGCGTCGATACCGGCCGTATCGAACTTGTCGGTATCGAACTCGACGCGAATACCCAGCTCATGACCCGGTAGCGCCATCACCGACAGCGGGTAGTGGTTGTACTCGCGGGTGACGAACTCGGTGATAGCCAGCTCCTGCACACCGGTGAAGGCGCTGGTGTCAATGGGGTAGCTCTCGTACAGGAAGAGCGTGTCGAACAGCTGCTCGTGGCCCACGATGTGGTGGATCTCGTTCAGTGCCAGATGCTCGTGCTCGATGGTGTCGTTATGGGCACTCTGCAGCTGCCCCAACAACTCGGCGACCGTGGTGGCCGCAGTGGCGCGTGCCCGCACCGGCACCGTGTTGATGAGCAGACCCACAATGGAATCGGACCCGGCGAGCTCTGCGGGCCGCCCCGAAACCGCCGTACCGAATGCGACGTCATCTTGTCCGGTCACCACCATGAGCAGCTGTGCCCACGCCGCCTGCAACACCGTGCTGATCGTGGTGTGCTGCGATCGCGCGAGATCGGCAAGGGCCTGCGTAGTCTTGGCCGACACCCGATAGGACTCGACGCCCCTGGCGCCCGGGGGTGCCGGCGGAGCGACGAGAGTCGGAGTGTCGAAACCGGCCAGCACCTCACGCCAGGCCGCCCGTGCGGCGTCTTGATCCTGTTCCGCCAACCAGCCGACGAAGTTGCGGTACGCCGATGGCGCGGGAAGCCGCTGACCGAAGTAACTCGCGAAGATCTCCTGCAACAGGATCGGCAACGACCAGCCGTCAATCACGACGTGGTGGAACGTCAGCACGAACCGGTGTTTGTTCCCCTCGGTGCGAATCAGCGCCGCGCGCAACGTCGGTCGATCGGCCAGGTCACAGACCGCGGCACGCTCGGCAGCGCAGAGCTGCTGAATCTCCTCGTCGGGAGTCAGATCGTCCCCACGAAGGTCGAGGTATCGCCATGCGATCACCGGTTCGGCAAGAATCACCTGTACCGGATCGCCGAACTGCGTGCAGAACCGGGCAGCCAGATTGGGATGCCGGCGCACGACAGCGTGAACCGCGTCGCGGAGCCTGAGCTGGTCGACGAGACCGGTCACCGTGATATCGAGCTGCACCGCGTAGAAGTCGACTCCCGCGGCGTCGTCGTCCAGTACCCCGGCCGCGCGTGCGAACGTGGTGTGGAAGAGCAGACCCTGCTGAATGGGTGTCAGCGGGAGCACGTCAACGATGCTGTGCTGCTCGTGCAACTGATCGATCTGATCTTGACTCAACTGTGCGGGAGCGATATCGGACGGGGTCAACCCGCCGCCACCACTGCGGACATACGCGCAGATCCCGGCGAGGGCCTCGAACCACAGCTGACTCAGCCGCTGCACCTGCGGCTCGGTGACCGACGAGGGTGCCCAGGTCCAGCCGGCCCGCAGATGAGCGCCAGACTCTTCGCCGAGTCCACCCTCCACGATTCCGGCATTGAGATCCACCGTGTACATCAGCGGCATCGACACCGAAGAAGCCACGCTGATTGAGGTCAGGCTGTCCTCGTTGATCCGCCAGAGCTCGTCGGTGAGATCCGCCGCGCCGGCGCCGAGACGACCGAGGTAGTTGAATCCGATAACCGGTTCCGCCACCGCCAGGTCTACGTCGCGGTTCAGGTAGCGCAGCAGTCCGTAGGTCAACGGATCGGGAAGCGCGCGCAATTGTTCCTTGGCGCCCTTGATAATTGGCCCCAATTCGGCGGCCCCACCGGACACTTCCTGCCAGGACAGCCCACCGACACTCAACGCCACCGGGTACTTGGTGGTGAACCAGCCGACGGTGCGCGACAAGTCGATATCGTCCGCCAGCTCTTCGTGGCGCCCATGACCCTCGACACCAATGCCGACCGACGCCACGTTGGAATCCAGGAACTCGTTCCAGGCCAATCCGAACGCGATCAGCAGAATGTCTTGTACCCCAGCGTGAAACGCCGCGGGGACCTCACTCAGGAGCTCCCGGGTGGTCTCGGCATCGAGAGACACCGAGAGCGTATTGGCCGTCGCATAGGTGTCCAGCCCGGGGAGCACTGCGGGCAGTGCCGCAGGAACCGCTGTCACCTCTCGCCAGGCATCGGCCGTTGCGACCACCTCGGCGGAACGCGCGTGTTCGTCGAGCAGCGAGGCCCAACGAGCGAACGAGGTCCCTCCCGTCGGCAACTCCACCGGCTGCCCGCTATGGTGCTGCGCCCAGGCAATATTCAAATCTTCCAAGAGAATTCGCCATGACACGCCATCGACCGCCAGGTGATGGATCATCAGGGCCAACTGCCGGGTGTCGGGGACCCACACCGCGCTCAGCTCGGATCCCGCGGCCGGATTAAGCTGAGCACGGGCCGCCACCAGCTCCGCGTCCGACAAGGTCTCCGCGACACGCAGGCAATCACGAGCGTTCACCGCACCCTTCTCCGGGACGGTCAGGGACCATACCCCGGTGTCGGAGGCGCCGTCGTCCTCGGCGCGCAACCGCAGGGTGGCGTGCCGGTCGAGCAGCGCCTGCAGCACGACGACGACATCGTCCTCCGCCACCCCGGCAGGGGCCTGCAGAACGATGGTCTGATTGAACTGGTCGGTGGGACCTTGCACGCCGTGCAGCCAGTGCATGATCGGGGTGGCCGACAGGGGGCCGATGCCCTCGTCGACGACACCGGCCTGGCCGTCCGAGAGGGAGGCCACCGCCGCTACCCCGCTGACGGTCTGCTCGACGAAGATGTCACGTGGCCGGCACAACACCCCAGCCGCCCGCGCACGCGACACCACCTGCATCGACAGAATGCTGTCGCCGCCGAGATCGAAGAACGACTCGTCGACACCTACGCGATCCACGCCGAGAACCTGGGCGTAGATATCGGCCAGGATCTTCTCCACCGGTCCGGACGGTGCGCGGTAGTCCGTACCGACACTGCGGTATTCAGGTGCGGGCAGGGCGCGCTTGTCCAGCTTCCCGTTCACCGTCAACGGCAGTGTCTCCAGCACCACCACCGCCGCCGGAACCATGTACGCCGGAAGCCTTTCCGCGAGCGCGGTGCGGGCTTCAACCGGATCGGCGCTTCCCATGATGTAGCCGACGAGGCGCTTGTCGCCGGGGCGGTCCTCGCGGGCGATGACCACCGCCTGCTCCACGCCGTCCAGGCGCGCCAGTGCGGCCTGAATCTCACCCAGTTCGATGCGATACCCGCGAATCTTCACCTGCTCGTCCGCGCGGCCCAGGTACTGCAGCTGGCCGTCCTCACCCCACTGCACCAGATCGCCGGTGCGGTACATCCGCGAGCCTGGCCCACCGAACGGGCAAGCGAGGAACCGCGATGCGGTCAACCCGGATCGGTGCGCATAGCCGGGGGCGACCCCGTTACCGGCGACATAAAGCTCGCCCACAACGCCTTCAGGTGCTGGCCGCAGCCACTTGTCCAAAACGAACAGCGCGGCTCCGGGTACCGGTGAACCGATCGGTGCCACATCCGAACCTGGCCTCAGCGGTCCACTCATCGCCGCGTAGATCGTGGCCTCGGTCGGACCGTAGGCGTTGATCATCGTTCGCCCACTGGTGGCCCACCGATCCACCAATTCTGTCGGGCAGGCCTCACCGGCGACGATGAGCGTCGTCGACTCCAGCCGTTCGGGCGATAACATGCCTGCCGCCGAAGGGGTTTGACACAGGACGCTGACCTTCTCGCTGATCAACAGGTCGTGAAGTTCGTCCGGTGAAGACGCGATCGACTCGGGCACCACCACCAGGCGGCCACCGTGCAGCAGCGCGCCCCAGATCTCCCACACCGAAACGTCAAAGACCAACGAATGCCATTGCGACCACACATGGCCGGGGCCGGCCGGCAGATCGGCGCGCACCGCGTCCACCAACTGCGTGACGTTGTGGTGGGTGACCGCAACTGCCTTGGGGACACCGGTCGTGCCCGAGGTATAGGTCATGTACGCGAGGTCATCGGGTTCCGGTGCGGAGAGCGCGGAACTGGGCTGGCCATCGATGAGGGGATCGTCGATTTCGGTCACCCGCACATTGAGTCCGTCGAATCGCGAGCTCAAGTCGGCCATGGTGAGAATCGCTACTGGTCCCGCATCCGACACCATGAACTTGATGCGCTCGTCGGGATGGGCGGCGTCGATCGGCAGATAGGCGGCCCCGGTCTTGAGCACTGCCAAAAGCCCGATGATCGCCTCGCCCGAGCGCGGAACCAGCAGCCCCACAACCTCTCCCGGGCCAGCTCCATTACCCGTCAGCAGGTGGGCAATACGGTTGGTGACCAGATCCAGTTCGCGATAGGTCCACGACCTGTCCCTGCACACCAGCGCGACGGTCTCCGGCGCGCGCTCCACCTGGACTGCGAACAGCACCGGGATCGAGACGGGTTCGGCGGTCGGCTCGGTGAGCACCGCCCGGTTACCCCACTCGTCGAGTCGGTCGTGATCGTCGTCGTCGAGAAGATCCATCGACAACAAAGTCCGGGTGGGATCGGCGCTCATGAGGGCTCCTTCTTCTTCCCTTTGACATCGGATGTCATCGCCTCCAGCACACGCTGGAACCTCTTGACCAACTTTCCAATTCGGACAGCGTTGAAGACGTCGGTGTCAAATTCCACGCGAAGCCCCAGCTCGTGGCCCGGTGTGGCTTGCACCGCGAGCGGGTAATGGTTGTACTCACGATTACTGAACCCGGTGATAGACAACTCGTGCACACGCGATAGCGCAGCCGTGTCGATCGGGTAGTTCTCGTAGACGAACATGGTGTCGAACAGCTGATCATGCCCGACGGCACGATGAATCTCGTTGAGCGCCAGGTGCTGATGCTCCAGTGTGTCGCCGTAGGCACCCTGCAGCTGGTCCAGCAGGTCGGCGATGGTGGTGGCCGAGGTGATGGTCGCGCGCACCGGCACCGTGTTGATCAACAGACCCACCATCGATTCCGCCCCGACGAGGTCGGTGGGCCTGCCCGACACCGCGGTGCCGAAGGCGACATCGGTCTGGCCGGTCAGCCACATCAGCAGCTGAGCCCACGCGGCTTGCAGCACCGTGCTGACCGTGGTGCGGCAGGAACGAGCGAGCTCGCCGAGTGCCTGCGTGGTCTCGGCGGACACCTCGAAGGACTCAACCCCTCTCCGGCCCAGCATCATTCGACCCGGCGGTGCGACCAGGGTCGGGGTCTCGAAACCTTCGAAGACCTTGCCCCAGGCCGAGCCCGCGGCGCTGTTGTCCTGTCCGGAAAGCCAGGTGACAAACCTGCGATAGGCCACCGGCGCCGGCAGGCGTTCGCCGAAGTAGCTCGCGAAGATCTCCTGCAGCAGGATCGGCTTTGACCACCCGTCGAGCACGATGTGGTGATTGGTGACCAGGAACCGGTACTGGTCCTCCCCGGTCCTGGCCAGCGCCGCCCGGAACGCGGGTTGCCCGGCCAAATCGCAGACCGCGGCCCGCTCCGCGGCGGAAAGCCGCTCGATATCAGCGCCACCGTCCGCGTCAAGCTCGATGTACTGCCATGCCAGTTCGGGATCGGCCGGAATGAGCTGTACCGGCTGGCCGAACTCCTCATAGAACGTGGCAACGACATTCGGGCGACGTTTGATCGCGGTGTGCACCGCCTCCTCGAGCCGCTTCGGATCCAGCGGACCGCTCAAGGCCACATCGAGCTGCACCGCATACAGGTCGTCGCCGCCCTCCATGGCATCAGGTGCCAGATTGGAGTGGAAAAGCAGCCCCTGCTGCAGCGGAGTCAGCGGCAGGACATCGGCGATCTGATATTTCTCATGCAACTGGTCGATCTGTCGCTGGCTCAGACGCGCCGGAACGATATCGGACGGAGTGAGCCCGCCACCACCGGTGCGCACATGGGAGCAGATCCCGGCGAGCGCGTCGAACCAGAGCCGGCTGATCCTGTCGACCTGATCGTGGCTCAACGCCGATAGCGCCCATGTCCACGTCGCATGCAACCGACCGGAGTCGGACCCGGCGCCTTCCATCACACCGGCATTGAGCTCGACGGTGTGACCCAACGGTGTTGGCACCGATGTGGCCGCGGCGGTGATCGACACCCCATCCTGGTCGATCCGCCACAGATCCTCGGAGAGATCGGCACCACCGGCACCAAGTCGTCCCAGGTAGTTGAATCCGATCGCCGGATCCGGTCCCGCGACGTCGATATCGGGGTTCAGGTACCGCAGCAGCCCGTACGTGAGTCCGTCGGGCAGGGCGCGCAGTTGTTCCTTGGCGCCCTTGATGATGGGAGCCAGCGCGGAATCACCGGCAACCACCTGTCCCCACGCCAGTTCACCCACCGCCAAAGATACTGGGTACTTGCTGGTGAACCAGCCGACGGTGCGAGAAAGGTCAATGTCTCGCTCGAGAGTCCCGCCCAATTCTTCGTTGCGGCCGTGGCCCTCCACGTCGATTCCGATCGGCGCACCGCTGGAACCGAGAAACTCGTTCCACGCCAAGGCGAAAGCGATCAGCAAGATGTCCTGGACCCCAGCGTGATATGCGGCGGGCACCTCACCCAGCAACTCCCGGGTGAGGTCGGCGTCCAGCGATACCGACAGCTGTCCCGCACTGACATAGGTATCCATCGTGGGGTGTGCCGGCGGCAACGCGGCCGGGATCGCCTCTACCTCGCGCCACGTGTCTGCCAACGCCACCACGTCGGCAGAGCGCGCGTGCTGGTCGAGCAGCGTCGCCCATCGGGCAAATGATGTTCCGCCCGACGGCAGTTCCACCGGTTGTCCGCCGTGGTGCTGCGCCCACGCAATATTGCAGTCTTCTAACAGAATTCGCCACGACACCGCATCCACCGACAGGTGGTGAATGATGAGCACCAGACGACTGTTGCCGCGCTCCCACAGCGCGCTCAGCATCGAACCGGTAGCGGGGTTCAGTCTCGAACGCACCTGATACAGCGCCTCGTCCGTCAACGCATCCACGGCAAGCAGGCAATCGCGCGCGTCTACCGCCCCCGTCTCCGGGACCAGAAGCGACCAATCATCACCGGTGTCTTCGGCGCGAAGCCTCAGGGTGGCATGCCGATCCAACAAAGCCTGCAACACGATGACCACATCGTCATCGGTGACTCCCGCGGGAGCTTGCAGCACCACGGTCTGATTGAACTCATCGACCTTGCCGCCAAGCCCATGCAGCCATTGGATGATCGGCGTGGCCACCACCGGACCTGTGCCCTCGTCCACGACTGCCGTCGCTCCGTCGGCGAACACCGCCACCTGCGCCAGCCGCGATACGGTCTGCTCGACGAAGATGTCGCGTGGCCGCAGCAACAGGCCGGCAGCGCGCGCACGGGCCACCACCTGCATCGACGAAATGCTATCCCCGCCAAGGTCGAAGAAAGAATCGTCGATACCGATCTGTTCTACGCCAAGCACCTGCGCGTAGATACCGGCCAAGATTTCCTCGACCGCATCCTCGGGCGCCCGGTAATGATCGGCGTCCTGGTACTCGGGTGAGGGCAGCGCGCGTGTGTCGAGCTTGCCGTTGACCGTCAACGGCAAGGCCGCCAACACCACAACGGCCGCGGGGACCATATACGCGGGTAGCCGCTCGGCCAGCACGGAGCGCACCGCCGCGGGATCCAAAGTCCCTGCGATCGATTCGGTGACGTAGCCCACCAACCGCTTATCGCCGGGCCGGTCCTCACGTGCGATCACCGCCGCTTGATCCACGCCGTCCAGACGGGCCAGTGCCGCGTGTACCTCTCCGAGTTCGATGCGGTAGCCGCGGATCTTCACCTGTTTGTCGGCACGTCCCACATACCGCAGCTGGCCGTCCTCGCCCCACTGCACCAGGTCTCCGGTGCGGTACATCCGCGATCCGGGCGCCCCGAATGGGCATGCGACGAAACGTGTTGTCGTCAGGTCCGAACGTCCCAGGTACCCGCTCGCCTGGCCGGACCCCGCCACATACAACTCGCCGACGACGCCTACCGGCACCTGGCGCAGCCAACCGTCCAACACGAAGAAGGCGAGATGCTCCAACGGCACGCCAATCGGGCTGCTATTGCTGACAACGTCACCGCTGCCGATCTCCCGGAAGGAGGCGTGCACTGTCGTCTCGGTGATGCCGTACATGTTGATCATCCGCGGCAGCCCCGGGTGACTGTCGAACCATGGCGAGAGACGCTGCGGTTCCAGTGCCTCTCCGCCGAAGACCACCGTCTGCAGCTTGAGCTGCTGCCCCACTTCGGGTTGCAGCGCATCCGCGGTTTGCAACGCGTAGAAGGCCGAAGGAGTCTGACTCAGGACGCTAACTTCTTCACTGACCAGCATGGCGTGCAGTTCTTCCGGAGAGCGCACCACCGCATCGGGCACGATGAGTAGCCGCCCGCCGTACAGCAGAGCACCCCAGATTTCCCACACGGAGTAGTCGAAGGCCAGGGAGTGGCATTGTGTCCAGACCTGACCCAAATCCAGCTCTGCATCAAGCGATTTCAACAACTGGGCGACGTTGCGGTGGGTAACCGCCACACCCTTTGGAGCGCCGGTGGTTCCCGAGGTGTAGATGATGTAGGCGATGTCGTCCACCGCGGGGACGGGTAATGCGGTGTCGGGCTGCTGATCTACGGCCGGATCGTTGATGTCAATCGCGGATACCCCGGATGCGCCGAGCCGCGGCAGTAGCTCGGCCGTGGTGACAGCGGCAACCGGTGCCGCGTCCCGCAGCACGAACTCCACCCGAGAGTCGGGGTGTGCGGGGTCGATCGGCAGGTACGCCGCGCCGGTCTTGAGCACGGCCAGAATTGCCGCGATCGCCTCGCCGGTGCGAGGAAGCAGCAGTGCCACCCGCTCACCCGGGCGTGCACCACGGGTGAGCAAATGGTTCGCCAATCTGTTGGCGGTCGCATCCAATTCCCCATAGGTCCAGGAACGTTCACCACAGGTGATCGCGACTGCCTCCGGTGCGCGCGCAACCTGTGCGGCGAAGAGCGCCGGGATGGAGCTCAACGTCAGCTCGGGCCGGGTCAGCACCGCGCGGTTACCCCACGTGTCCAACCGATCGTGTTCGCCGGCATCGAGTAGATCGATAGAAGACAACCGTGTGGCAGGGTCGGCAATCATGGCCGTCAACACCTGTCGCAACCTGTCGACGATAATCTCGATCGCCGCCAATTCGAAGACATCGGTATCGAATTCGACACGCAGGCCCAGTTCGTGTCCAGGCATGGCCACGACCGAGAGCGGGTAATGGTTGTATTCGCGGCTACTGAAGTCGGTGATGACCAGCTCTTGCACACCCAGCTGCGCGCCGACGTCGATCGGATAGTTCTCGTACACGAATAGCGTGTCGAAAAGTCTGTCGAGACCGACCGCGTGGTGAATCTCGTTGAGCGCCAAGTGCTCATGCTCGACGGTGTCGTTGTGAGTGCGCTGCAACTGGTCGAGCAGATCCGCGACGGTGGTGGCCGCGGTGATGTTTGCGCGCACCGGCACCGTGTTGATCAACAGGCCAACCATCGAGTCGGCCCCGGCCAGGTCGACGGGGCGCCCCGACACCGCGGTGCCGAATGCCACATCATGGTGGCCGGTCAGCCAGGTCAGCACTTGCGCCCACGCGGCCTGGAGCACCGTGTTGACTGTGGTGCGCTGCGCACGGGCCAGCTCAGAGAGCGAGCGGGTGATGTGCTCCGATACCCGATAGGACTCGACGCCCCGGCGACCTGCCGTGGCCAGCGAGCCGACCAGCGTGGGGGTCTCGAATCCCTCGAGAGCAGCACCCCATGCCGATTGCGCCGCAACGCGATCCTGCCCGGCCAACCAGGTGACGAAGTTCCGGTACGGAGTGGCTGAAGGTAGACGCTGCCCGTAGTAGGCAGCGAAGATCTCTTGCAGCAAGATGGGTAGCGACCAACCATCGATCACGATGTGGTGAGCCGTCAGGACGAGCCGGTGCCGGTTCTCCGCAGGACCACCGAGTCCGGAGATGAGCGTCGCACGGAAGACCGGCTCGGTGAAAATCCGGCAGGCCGCCGCGCGCTCTGCCGCACACAGCTGCTCAACCTGCTCATCGATATCGCCGACCAATTCAACATGCTGCCAAGCGATGACAGGATCTGCGGCAATGATCTGTACGGGCTCCCCGTACTCCTCGCTGAAGAGGGCGGCCAGATTCGGATGGCGTCGTACCACCGTGTACACCGCGGTACGCAAGCGAGCCGCGTCGAGGGGCCCTGTCACGGTGAGCCCCAATTGAACCGCGTACACGTCGTCGCCCACCGAATCCCCGGCGGCCTCGGCAAATCCGGCCTGGAACAGCAGCCCCTGCTGTAGCGGCGTAAGCGGGAGCACATCGGTGATCTTGTACTGCTGCACCAGCGCATCGATCTGCGGCTGGGTCAGGAGTGCGGGCGCCAGATCGGATGGCGTCAAACCGCCTCCCCCCGAACGCACGTGAGCGCATATCCCGTCCAGAGCTTCGAACCACAACTGACTCAACCGATCAACCTGGGTATCATCCAAAGCTGAAGGCGCCCAAGCCCAGTTGGCCCGAAGCTCGGGACCCAACCCGGTGTCCGAACTTGTCTCGAGAATCCCGGCATTGAGCTCCACCGAGTGGGCCAGCGGCATCGAAATCGCCGCAGCCACATCGGTCATCGACAAACTTTCTTGGCTTATCCGCCAGAAATCCTCGGAGAGGTCGGCCGCTCCCGCACCCAGGCGCCCAAGATAGTTGAAGCCGATCGTCGGCTCCGGACTCGCCAGGTCGACATCGGAGTTCAGGTAACGCAGCAAACCATAGCTCAGTCCGTCGGGCAAGGCACGCAGCTGTTCCTTGGCCGCCTTGACCACCTGACCGAGGGCAGCCTCACCCGCTGTCACCTGCCGCCACGACAGTTCGCCCACCGCCAATGACGCCGGGTACTTGGTGGTGAACCACCCGACGGTGCGCGACAGGTCGATACGGCGATGCACAGCTTCGCCGATTTCCTCCTGCCGCCCGTGGCCCTCGATATCGAATGCGATCGGCGCTCCCCCGGTGCCCAGGAACTCGTTCCAGGCAAGGCCGAAGGCGATCAGCAGAATGTCTTGCACCCCAGCGTGAAACGCCGCAGGCACCTCGCCGAGAAGTTGCCTCGTGGTCTCGATATCCAATGACAGGGATAGCCGTCCGGCATTGGCGTACGTGTCGGTGGCAGGCTGGACCGCGGACACCCGTGCAGGTGTCGTCAGCACTTGCTTCCAAGCGTCGGCCTGCTCCACCACATCCGCGGACCGCGCGTGTTCGGCCAGCAGCGAAGACCAGCGGGCGAAGGATGTCCCACCGATCGGCAGCGCCACCTCCGCTCCACTGTGATGCTGTGCCCACGCGATATTCAAGTCTTCCAACAGAATTCGCCAGGACACCCCGTCGACAGCCAGGTGGTGAATCACCAGCGCCAACTGTTCTGTACCGCGAATCCACAGCGCGCTCACCATCGATCCGGTCGCCACATTCAGCCGAGAACGGGCCGCCACCAACGCGTCATCCGACAAGGCATCGACAACATGTAGGCAATCCCGGGCAGTTACCGCCCCCGTTTCCGGGACGCGCAGCGACCACTCGCCGTCATTGTCCGTGGCGCGCAGCCGCAGCGCGGCATGCCGATCCAGCAAAGCCTGCAACACGACAACCACGTCGTCCTCGGATACGCCCGAGGGTGCCTGAACCACGAGTGTCTGATTGAACTCGTCGACCGCGCCCGCCGAACCCTGCACGCTGTGCAGCCAGCGCATGATGGGCGTTGCGTCCACGGGTCCGAGGCCTTCGTCCACCACATCGGCTTCACCGCCGGAGATTTCGACGACCGCGGCCAGCCGCGACACGGTCTGCTCAATGAAGACATCACGTGGGCGGCACAACACACCCGCCGCCCGGGCACGGGCGACCACCTGCATCGACAGGATGCTGTCGCCGCCCAGATCAAAGAAGGAGTCGTCGACTCCGACACGATCAAGACCGAGCACCTGGGCATAGACACCGACCAGGATTTCCTCGACGGCAGTGCTAGGCGCCCGGTAGTCGGCACCCAGGCCGCCGTATTCGGGAGTCGGCAACGCGCGAGTGTCCAGTTTGTTGTTGGAGGTCAGCGGTAACGCCTCAAGCACCACCACCGCCGCCGGAACCATGTAGGGCGGAAGACGTTTCGCCAAGGTGCTACGCACTTCGGCGGGATCAACGGTCCCCGTGACATAGCTCACGAGGCGTTTGTCTCCGGGCCGGTCCTCGCGGACAATCACTGCCGCCTGGTCCACCCCATCGAGCGCACCCAGCGCGGCTTGGACTTCACCAAGTTCAATGCGGTACCCGCGGATCTTGACCTGCTCATCGGCTCGGCCCAGATACTGCAACTGTCCGTCTGCACCCCACGACACCAGGTCTCCGGTGCGGTACATACGGGTACCGGGCTGTCCGAACGGGCACGCCACGAAGCGCGAGGCCGTCAGGTCGGAGCGACCGATGTATCCACAGGCGACGCCCTCGCCGGCCACATACAGTTCCCCGACGACCCCGGCCGGCACCGGTTGCATCCAGGTGTCCAACACGAAAAGCGCCGCGCCGGGTACCGGCGTGCCAATGGGAACCACAGAATCCGGCGACCCCGCTGCCAGCGGGGCACTGATCGCCACGCACATCGTGGTCTCGGTCGGTCCGTAAGCGTTGATCATCACCCGGCCGGGAGCCCACCGCTCGACGACCGCGGGAGGGCACGCCTCACCCACCACGGCAAGCGCCGTGGACTCCAGACCTTCGGGAGACAACATCGCCACAGCCGACGGAGTCTGTGTCAGCACGGTGACCTGTTCGGCGACCAGCACATCGTGGAAGTCCGCAGGTGAGCCTGTGATCGATTCGGGTACCACCACCAGTCGGCCACCGCGGAGCAATGCGCCCCAGATCTCCCATACCGAAACATCGAACGCCAGAGAATGGCATAGCGGCCATACCCCTGGGCTTGGCAGGCCGGCATCGAGCGTCGACATCAACTGAGTGACATTGTGGTGTGTGACGGCAACACCTTTGGGGGCTCCAGTGGTGCCCGAGGTGTAGATGATGTACGCGATGTCATCTGGGGTGGGGCCGGGCGATGGAGCCGCCGACACCGTATCGAGTTGAGTATCGGCAGCGGGGGGATCGAGGTCGATGATGGCGAGATCGAAACCGTCTAGCCGCGCCCGGAGCCCCGCGGTCGTGATCGCGGCGACAGGCGCCGCATCACCCAGGATGAACTCCAGCCGCGAAGCCGGTACCGCCGGGTCGATCGGCAGGTATGCCGCCCCGACCTTCAATGTCGCCAGTATTCCGATAACAGCCTGAGCAGAGCGATCCGAAAGCAGGACGACACGGTCGCCCGGGCCCACTCCGTGCGATACAAGCCGACGCGCCAGACCGTCGGCGGCCGCGTCGAGCTCGCGGTACGTCAGGGTGCGCTCACCGAAGGTCAGCGCCGCAGCATCATGATCGGCGGCTACCTGGGAGGCAAACAGTTCGGGAATGGATACGCGCTTAACGACCGGCCCAGCGAGAATCGCCGTGTTGCCGACGCCAACCAAGCGCGCGAGCTCATCGTCGACCAAGGAATTCAGTGAAGAAAGGCGTCGATCCGGGTCGGCCGCCATCTCCGATAGGAGCCGCTGCAACCGCTCCGCCAGATTCGGCACTCCAAATTTCGAGAACGGCAGTCCGTCGCCCGAGGTGCTCAGAAGTAGTTGGTCACTGGCTCCGATAAAGAAGAGTCCGAAGTGCCCCATGGGGCCGTGATTGGTGTAGCTCGCAGTGGCGGGCACACCGGCGAGGTCCAAGGTGAGTCTCATGGGTATGAAGTTGATGGCGACGCGATTTCCCGCCTGCCGAGGGCCCCGAAGACCGAATTCACCGCCGTCGAGAACATGCGCCGGGAACCGTTGATGCTTCAGCAGCTCGCGAATGCGTACATCAACGTGCTGGCAGAATTCGGCGACCGTGGATTCCGGCGGAGCGCTGAGCACCAGCGGCACCACGCCGGCCAGCATGCCCGGGAGCATCTTTGACTCGGGGCGCACACGTCGGCTAACCGGAAAGTCAAGCGCCACCTCCGACCCGCTCGTGGACCACCCGCGCACCAACAACGCGCAGGCCGCGGTGATAACCGAGTACCGGCGCACACGCAAAGCCTTTGTCAAGTCTTTGATTTCGCCGACTACCGCGTCATCGATCTGAACTGACGCGGACGGTGTGTAGCCCTCATGGCCCTCATGGGCATGCGGCGGACGAGGATCGAGGCCACTGTCCGGCGGAAGGTTGCGACTCCAGTAGTTTCGATCCTCTATGTAGTCGGCGGACGCTTCATACTCTGTCTCCAGATCGACCAGGTCCTGCAGGGTGCCGAAGTAGGCGTCGGGAATCGGATCCCCCGCGACCAGTGCGGAGTAGATCGACGCGATCCGGCGGCTCACGATCGCCATACCCAAGCCGTCCAGGTTGATGTGGTGGCACAGCCCGAACATGTAGTACTCATCGTCCGCAGTCCGGATCAACGCGAATTTCAGCAGTTGACCGGTCAACGGCATCAGTGTGCGTTGGATCGACGAGGCGATCTGGCGAGCGTGCCCGACAGGATCTTCTGAATCGCGCACGTCGTGGAAGGCCAAGACGAGCGCCGAATGGTCAATTGCCCTCTGAACGACCTGACCATTGACCTCAAGGAAGGCAGCCCGCGCAGGTTCAGCTTCACAGATTGCCTGACGGACGGCCTGCTCAAGTAGAACTCGTTCTACTTTTCCTTCGATTCGAACCAACAGGCCAAGCTGCCACTCCGCACCGACAAGACCGCTTTCCTGTGAAAGCCAGATATCCAATTGTCCGCGCGAAAGCGATAATGCCCCGTCCTCAGACTCCAACATTCGCCTACCCCCTCTCCGAAGGTTCAGCGCCCAAGACCCCCACCCTGCGCCAATCTCTCACGCAGGCTCTTCGGCCGGATATCGGTCCAGTTTTGTTCGATGTACTCCAGGCAGGCCGCACGGTCCGCTTCACCGAATACAACCCGCCAGCCATCAGGCACATCGGCGAAAGCCGGCCATAGGCTGTGCTGCTCCTCGTCGTTGACCAAGACGAAAAAGCTTCCCTTGTCATCATCGAACGGATTAATGCTCACGCTTTCTCCAGGTTGCTTCGGTGGACATCGCAAACATACGGCTGAATTTATAGCGGCGTAGCGGGTTTCACAAAGTTCTAATCTTCGCAACTTTGACACATCACGGTTCGCCGCCGCAACTAATTAGCCAAAATATCAGTATGGACGTATTAATCCAGGTCAAATACGGTTATAGAAATATCTATCTGTTGCGAAGATCGCGCACATGAGTATACCAAGTCTGAGCACGCCACGTAAGCCGAGCGTAACGCCACGCGCGAGAGCAATCAGGTTTCCGCGCCAACCCGCGCTCTACAGCAAACTATGTCACCAATACTGGATACGCCCGTTACCTAATATCGAAGTCGACCGCAGATCTTAATCAAGTAGATTGAAGAAGTAGCCGAAACTTCAACGTCGAGAGGTTTATCGAGTTCAGATAACAAATCGATCCATTCCGTTGCATTGCGCGCCACAGCACGTGTGTTACACCCAAGTGCGCTCAGAATGAACTCACGACAACCTGAATTAGGATTCATCCCGAAATCGATGACACCGAAGCCTCGCTAGCAACACAGAGCGGGGGAACAGTCAAGGCCCGGAAGTAAATGTGGTAACAAACCACTACGAATTAAGTTCTCATCTATAAGAAATACCGTAGATATCCGAAGTCGTTTGACCACCTCAGCGGCATCTGTCGGCGTCACAACGAATTCCACGAAAAACAATGTTATGAGCGCGCCGCCCATAACGTAACGGTCGCTGCGAAGATCGTCCATACCTGCATCCATTGGACGGAGCACAGCACCTTCACAGCATCGCTCGGCGCACATCGACAGAAGCGTGCGGAACATCCCGAAAGCCCTGCGGACATGAAGGCCACGACCTCCGAGAAGGCGAGACTCAAAGGAACGTATCTGACGAATGATTGATACGTGCCGCAGCGTTACGAAACTAGATTAGTCATCCTGCTGTTCGGGGCGAGCATGAGTTCCCTCGATGGGAGACGATCCAGCCGGCATCAGCATGACAAACACCGGGAGCCGCACCACGGCGCCATTGAGGATCGGCAGCCTAATCGCGACGGACACGACCTCAAGCTCCAGACGCCTGCCCCGTCGAGTCTCCATCTCCAGACGCCCGGGTAACTGCCTGGGCGTCGCGAGCCAGTCCAGCCCGCGCTCTATCGACTCGACGACGTTCATAATTCGACTATACCCACACCACGGAACTCACAAACGATGAAATTCCTTGTCGGAAGAGGAATCTGCCGCACCGATTACGCCTTGGTGAAGCTGTACATCCGGTACTCCACCGCCCCTCCGCTCCGCAGGTCCTCGTAGGCACGCTGGGCCGGCGCAAATCTACGGATCACGCCGCGCAGGATTGTGGGCGTGGCGCGATCGATCACGTACCGCCACCGCTCCAGGTTCTTCTCCATTCCCCGTCGGACCTCGACATTGATCCCTCGCTCGGACACCATTCGCAACGGCGCGTTCGCGAGCGCCACCTTCCAACCGGCGACATCCTGAGCACTTCGCGCGTCTGCGTAGAGAAAATGCCCCCCGGGGCGGAGCACACGTGCCACCTCCGTGAGGAACACCGAAAATTGGGGGTATAGGTGGGACGACTCGATGTTGATCACCGCATCGAAGGACTGATCGGTGAATGGCAGGTTCTGCGCGTCTCCATGCGTGAACTCCAGGCCCGGCAGATTGTGCCGCCTGCGGCAGTACTCGATCCCGGCCGGGTTGAGGTCTAGCCCCGTATAGGAGGTCGGATGCAAGGTACGTACGAGGTACGAGGCGCCACCGCCATGGCCACAACCAACCTCCAGCACCCGCCTACCGTCTAGCTCCGCCTGAGTGGCGGTGCTGTGGTAGAGCTGAATGGAATACCGGTCGGGCTCATCGGAAGCCGACAACGGGACATCCATTGCCGGATCCTCTTCGTAGCCGTAATTGAGGAATACGACGTTCTCTGTTTCGAGCTTACGGGTGGCATGCCGGTAGATGAACTTCTGCACCCCCTGAGTGAACTGCGCGTTCAGCTTGAAGATAACCCAATCTCGCGACTTCCGAACCGGATGACTGCGCACCATAGGCGAATTATGGCAGAGTTCTGAGTTTCAGACTGGCTTATCTAACTCCGAACTGCCTTGCGACAGTTGGAGAACCAGAGATAATGACTCGGTGTTCAGGTCCACCAACGCAACAACAACTGAAGGGCCAGGAACGGAATGAAGTTTGCGCTGGCGTGCTACGGAACTCGCGGCGATGTCGAACCGTCGGTCAGCGTCGGATGCGAGCTGACCCGAAGAGGGCACGATGTTTGCCTAGCCGTCCCCCCGGATCTCATTACCTTCGCGGAATCGGCTGGGCTGACTGTGGTTCCTTATGGCCCGGAATTGCAGGATTTTCTGCAAGACGAGTTCCTCCGAAACTTCTGGAGTCAGTTGGTACGCAATCCTGTCGGTACGCTACGTGAACTGTGGGCACCGATCGCCCGGTACTGGAGTGCCACCAGCGCGACGCTCGCCTCCGTGGCGCAAGGAGCCGATCTGCTGTCGACGGGTCTCAACTTCGAACAATCGGCCGCCAACGTCGCCGAGTACTTCGACATCCCGCTGGTGATGCTGCACCACTTCCCGATGCGACCCAATGGACAACTGCTTCCCATGCTGCCGGCACCGCTCGTACGATCGGGCGGCATGCTGTCCGAATGGCTGCTCTGGCGCGCTACGAAAGACGCAGAGGATGCACAGCGGCGCGAGCTCGGCCTGCCCAAAGCAACCGGACCCTCACCACATCGAATCGCACGCGGAGGAGCCGTCGAAATCCAGGCCTACGACGCAGTTTCGGTCCCCGGACTGGCCGATGAATGGTCGAAATGGAATGGCAAGCGGCCCTTCGTCGGAGCGCTCACGATGGGGCTCTCCACCGAGGCCGACGACGACGTCGCGTCCTGGATCGCCGCGGGAACGCCGCCGATCTGCTTTGCGACCGGCAGCATTCCGCTCGAATCTCCCGCCGAGACGATCGAGATGATTGGTTCCGCATGCGCGGAACTGAACGAGCGGGCGCTGGTCTGCGCCGGAGGCACCAATTTCGGCGATATCAGCCACCCCGACCACGTGAAGGTTGCCGGCGCCGTCAACTATTCTGCGGTCTTCGCGGCCAGTCGAGCCGTCGTTCATCACGGCGGCTCAGGCACCACGGCCGCGAGCCTGCGGGCCGGCGTCCCCACCCTGATCCTGTGGAGCACGGCCGATCAGCCGTACTGGGGAAACCAACTCGGCAGATTGAAAGTCGGTGCCGCCCGCCGTTTCTCGGCAACTAATCGGAAAACACTGGTCGCTGACTTGCGCCGGATCCTAGCCCCGGAGTACGCAGTGGCGGCCCGCGAGCTTGCCACCGCAATGACCAGCCCCGAAGAAAGCGTGTCCCAGGCCGCCGACATCTTCGAACGCGCCGCCCGCCGGAAGACCCAGTGAGGAATTGGCCGCTACTGCGGTGGCTTGATGATCAGACCCTGCCCTGTGGGCAGAGCGACGACACTTACACCCAATTCGCCTGCCACCTCATCCATGGCGATGCGCTGCTCATCGCGGCCACGGTTTGCGTAGTCGTCCAGTAGCACGAACGCCCCTGGCGACAATCGCGGCCAAAAGTACCGCAGCGTCTCCACTTCTGGTGGAGCACAGTTCATATCGATATGGAGAAACGCCACAGCATCGGTGTCGACTTCAGCCAGCGTCTCGGGTACGGCCCCGGCGATGACGCGCTGATTCTTCCATTGCGCGAAGTTCGCCTTGACACTGTCCACCGAGCTCACGTACATGCCATTTTTCACAAGCTTGTCGCTCTTTTCGAGTGCGCCGGCGCTGCGTTCACCCGCGCTGACGAAGCGCGGATCGAGACCGGCGAAAGTGTCGAGTAGGTAGAACGTCTTACCCAGCTGATCCCAATCGAGGTACTCCATGATCGCGCTGCTCAAGAATCCGTAGCTGACTCCGCACTCGACGAAGTCGCCCTTCACCTTGTTGGCACTGGCCGCCGCCCAGAGCCCGACATGCACCCGCCAGTGCCACTGGTACCAGTCCGTTCCACCCAGGGCACGAACACCGCGTTGATATGCACGCTGAAAGTCCGGATCATCAAGGAACGCATGACTGTTGAAACAGATCAGCGCATCGTTCGAATAGACTTTGGGTAGGAGCGTGCGCGCAAGCCAATACTCCTTGCGAACCGCCCACAGCTGGATACGGGTACGGAGCGATAGCTCATCTGCCACAGCGGAAACGATAGCATCCGCCGTCGGTACCGAGACGAGAAAGGCGCGTAGCGAATCGATTCAATCTGATCGAATAGTTATGGCTCACAAGCTGATCGATGCCAGTTCTTGTCGTCACACCGCATCACGATCGACAGGTATCGGTGGCGACTCGTCTACCGCTGCAGTCTTCTTGCGAGTCAGCCGAGACTTCAGTGAGATCGCATGCTTTTCCACCACGAACCAACTGAAGGCCGCCAGCGGCACGGTGGCCGCAGTCGCAATAGCGAAGAACAGCAATATATTCAGGCTACCTAGGCCCAAGATGACCAGCAGCTGCTGTATGGGGTAGGCATAAATATACGTGCCGTACGACAGGTCGTTTCGTAGATTCAATCGTGGATTGTGAATGAGCGAGCCCGACACGATGACCGCATAGGCCAAGGGCAGCGCCGCGATATCCCGATAGTTCTCAAGCAGTCCAGAGGCCAGCACGAGGACGACGCTGAGCGCAACAAGCGACCACCGCGCAAGGATGACGTCCTTGTACTGATTCAGCAGGGCCCCCGCCGCGAACATCACGGCGAATCGGGCCACCATCTGCGGGATGGATGTCGCGGCGAAGACCGGATACGAGAGATATGCCGTCGCACAGAGAAAAAACACAAACGCCGCCGGAACGACCCATCGCCGCTTGAGTAACCCCGCGACACCCAGCACTGCCACCGCGATGTAGCAGATCATCTCGAAGACAAGCGTCCAGATCGATCCGTTCCACACTCCCGGCCACGGGACACCTCGCGGTGTGCCGTCGACGCCGGCGTAGTACACGTTCAGCAGACCATTGTTGAGGACGTACTCGATCGGCTTGTGCGAGGCGAACAAATCCGCGACCGAACCGCCCTGGATGAGAACGCTGACGGGGGCGATGACGAACGCAATGATCAGTAGGCACACCCACAGCCCCGGGAAAATGCGAAGGCCGCGGGCAACGGCGAAGTCTCGAAGCTTGGGCTTGCGCAACCAGCTCGCGGTGATGAGGAATCCCGATACCGCAAAAAAGCCGTCAACGCCCACCTGCTCGATGAGTTGCTCAAAGGGCCGGTAGGTGATCGTGCGACCGGTGAGCGGCCAGGAATGCCAGAATATGACGCTCACCGCCAGGATCAATCGCCATGCGTTCAACGCATTGTTTCGCGGGTCGAACACCTGGCCGAGTGTCGAACCTCTCGCCGGCCGCGTGTCGCCGCTCCCGCTCACGCGGAACACCGCGCGCGTGCGAACTGCTCCATGGCATCGGCTGCAGCTACGGCACTTTCACCGGGTTTGGTCATTCCTTCCGCGAGCTCTCGAGCCCGGTCGACGTAGTCCGGAGCAAGAATCCGCCGCAGGTCCGCGACCAGAGATCCGCGAGTAGTGGTCGAAAAACGCCGCGTGGTACCCACTTTCAGCTTCTTGATCTGGCCACCCCAGAGCGTTTGATTGGCATCCATCGACAAGATCAACGTGGGGACCCCCGCACGCAGACTTGCCGCGGTGGTGCCCGAGCCACCGTGATGCACGACCGCCCGGCAGGCCGGAAAAACCGTCGCATAGTTGACCGCTCCCACCACCTTCACGTGATCGGGAAGCTGCGCATCGCTGAAATCGGTCCATCCGGCGCCCACCAAGGCCCGCTCACCCAGCTCCGCACACGCGGAGCCAATCATTTCGAGTGCGGCAGTGGGAGATTCCACCGGCATGCTGCCGAAGCCGAAGAAGATCGGCGGCGTTCCCGACGCGATCCACGACGCGACATCCTCATCAGCCTCGGCGGTCAACGCCATGGTCAGCGAACCAACAAACGGCCGCAAACCGTTCCATTTCTTCCACTCTGCCGCCAGCCCGGGAAAACACACCGCGTCATAGCCCTGGATTTCCAGCGATCCGCGCTGCGCGATCCGCTGTGGCGACGGTGCGGACGCCTTCGGCAGGCGGAGTTCGCGCCGCTGCGCGTCTTCCACCTTCTTGTTCAGGCGCCAGGCCAGCCAATCGAAGGCCGTCATCGCCGTGCGCCCCAATCGGGACGGCAGGATGGTGACGAGCTGACCATTGGGCCGCATCGGGATGTGGTGCAGCGTGACCAATGGAATGTCATGATATTCAGCGACATTCGCGGCCGGCTCCTGATAGCTCTGCCCTGCGAACAACACATCGGCACCCTCGGCCGCGGACATCAGCGTGGTGTTCATCTGCGCCCAGCACTCATCGCTGAGCTCCCACATCTGACGCCACATCCTCCGAATCTCCCGCACCTTCCAGAAGGTGTGGAAGAAGAACGTCCAGAAATTGCGATACACGTCGAGCCAGGTCTTGGTATCCAACCCGTAGGAAACCGTCTCCAGCCCCGCCGACTCCGTAAAGCTCATCAGGTCGGGCGGCACGGCCATGACCACGTCGTGTCCCCTGCGCTGCAACTCACGAGCCACGACGACGGAGGGCTCGATATCGCCCCGGGTTCCGTAGCTCGCCAGCACAAACTTCATCGCCTCTAACGCCTTCCGGGTATCGCGGTTCAGTGGAGTCAGGCCGCCCTCATTCCTTGCGCCAAAACACGCCAGTACCGTCAATTTCCACGATCTCCGCGGCTATCCCATGCTTCACGCGGTAATCCGTGACGGCCTGTTTGCACGAGTCAAGCGCGTGGTAATCGTCGATGATGCAAAAACCTCCGGGCGACAAACGTGCGTAAAGCCCGTCGAGCGCCTGGATTGTTGATTCATAGAGGTCGCCATCAAGCCGCAATACGGCGATTCGTTCTATCGGCGCATCATGCAGCGTGTCTTTGAACCAGCCGGGAACAAAACGGACCTGGTTGTCCAACAAACCATAGCGCTGGAAATTGGCCCTGACATTCTTTTCGGTCACCGCCAGGATGGGCGCTGCGAGGTGCAGCCTATCTCCCTTGTCCGCCTTGTAATTCGCGGTATCCGGAGGAGGCACCCCCTCGAACGAATCGCAGAGCCAGACATTACGCTCCGTATCCCCATACGCGGCGAGAACTCCACGCATGAGGATGGACGCACCACCGCGCCATACTCCACATTCGACCAGGTCGCCCGGCACGTGATCAGCGAGCGCCGTCTCAACGCACTGCTGCAGACTGGTGAGTCGCTGCATCCCAATCATCGTCAACGCATCCGCCGGCCAGTCCAGACCCAAGTCACGTTTGTGCGCATCGAACGGCCGCTTGCGCACGAGCACGTAGTCGCCAAATTTGAAAAAGGGGCGGTGCAGCCAGTTCCAACCCACTGGCACAAGTTCGTCAACTCCGTATCTGGTGAGGTCCTTCCGAAGAAGGTCCAGATAAGCGGATCGAGTGTCGTAATCGGTCACGGTCAAGAACTGCCCCTATCTCGAAATGCTGGTGTCCCGTCCCAGCGCTAACAATAGCCGTCAGAACGACTCCGTCGACACGTTTCGGACCGGGCCACTCCCCTTGTAGGGGCGGCATTTTCGGTGGAATCTGTCAAGAATTCTTATGCACGAATGTCACCAAATATCTGGTACTCGCTCCCGACGGATCTCCCATGGCCCTTCATTAGTATTCGGCATCATCGGAACACGGCACGGGGCAGCTGCTTGGGCTCTTCTGCCCGATGAATCACGACCACGGAGTCGAACACCTCGATCCGGTCGATGATGGTGGCCGCGAACGGCACCTGGACTTCCTCAAGCTGCTTGGGATGGTCCTCCATGATCTGGTAGACCGACCTCATCTCCATATAATGAGCATGCATTGCATCCATCAGCCATTTGGTGAAGTCGATGAAAGATTCACGCTGATCGCGGTAAATCGTCCAGTAGTTGGCACAGACATCCTCGACGATGTAGACCCCACCGGGCCGCAGACGCGGAAACAGATACCTGAACGACCCGATCATCTGTTGAGGAGTGTGGCCGCCGTCATCGAGAACGGTGTCGAACGGCCCGAACTCCTCGACCACGGTCCCCAGAAAATGCGAATCGGTCTGATCACCGATCCGCACATGGATATTGCGTCCGGGGTCGTCGTGCTGCGCAGCCCCGGGGTTGATGTCGAGACCCACGATCGTGGCTTGCGGCAGGTGCGCGCGCCACATGTGCAGAGATCCGCCCCGATCCACCCCGATCTCGAGCATTCGCTCGGTCCGCGTGAGAGCGTGCTGATAGATGGGCAGGTAATGACGCAGCTTGTGCACATTGTCGGTGTTCTCGAATATCCCCCCGATAGGGGTATCGGCGGGTGCTGAGTGGTCAGCCCGCATCGAGACCGTCCTGGCGAGGTCTGGGCCCAGCGCATCGAGCATTCGGCGACGGCCCGCGTACGGATAACGCCGCGCGATGAACGGCGGTGTGCGCTGCAGTGCCAGACGGAAGAGCGGCATGATCACGAGATCCTTTGCTGTCCTTTGATGTTCGAGGAACATCGCCCACTCTCAGAATCCCGAAACGCCATGTAAATCAGCCTACCGACATCTTCATGGTGACCCCTCTGCGCTAACTGTCCTCGCGCGGCGACAGAGCCCGTTCTCGCAGTTCCGGACTATCCGAATCCGCTGGCCCGGCCGGGGTCGCCGTCGGGTCGATTTTCTTGCGTCTGAGGCGCGATTTGAGCGCCAGTGCGCGCTTCTCGACCAGGAACCAACTGAATGCGGCGGGCACCAGCGTCGCCCCCGCCGAGACAACAAAGAAAACGAAGGGGTTCAGGCTGGCTAAACCTGCGACAGCCAGAAACTGCTGTGTCGGCGACGCGTAGATGTAGACGCCGTACGACAGGTCCGTCTGTATGTTCATGCGCTTGTTCTTGATCAGCACACCCGACACCACGACGGCATAGGCGAGAGGAAGAGCGCCGATCACACGGTAGTCGGGCAGCATGCCCGAGGCCAGCACAATCCCGACGCTCGCCACCACAAGCGACCATCGGGCTGGTATCACGTCTCGCCACTGATACAGCAGCGCGCCAGCAGAGAACATGATGGCGCTGCGCACCGCGAGCTGCGGGATTGTCCATAGCCCGGGGAAGGTCAGCGGCGGCAGGAGAATTGCCGCAATCGTTGCCAGTATCAATATCACCGGCGCTGTCCATCGGCGGCTCGCAAGCCCGAGTAGCCCGAGCCCCGCGACGGCGATGTAGCACATCACCTCAAAGACGAGTGACCACAGGGACGCGTTCCATATTCCCGGGTACGGGATATCGCGCGGCGTCCCACCCACATCGAACTGAAGCTGCACCAGTGCGCTGTTCTTCAGCATGTATTCGATCGGTGCGCTGGAGAACAGCAGCCTAGCGGCCGAGCCACCCTGGATCGCAACACTGAGCGGAGCGATGACAAAGGCCGTCACCGCCAGCACGACGTAGTAGCCCGGCAATATGCGAAGAGCCCGAGCGATGAAGTAGTCGCGCGTGCTGGGGTTACGGAGCCAACTCGCAGTGATCAGAAACCCGGAAAGGGCAAAGAATCCGTCAACTCCCACCGAGAACAGCAGTTGGAGTACTGCCTTCGATTCCACGACGTGCCCGGTAAGTGGGAACGAGTGGAAAAGAATGACCTCGGTCGCCAAAGCGAGCCGACAGGCGTTCAGCGCGTTGTTTCGCGAATCGAATACAGAACCGAGCTTCATGCGCCTCCACCACTCTTCGCTGGAAGCGCCATCGTATCCTCATATCAGTTCGAGATCAGGCTTTCCGGTGTTTCCACATGTAGTTGGAAAACATTGTCACAACTGATGATTCACAATCATGACCCGTCTTCTCGCCACCAAATCTCCGTCGCGCCGCGATGTGCTCAAAAACGATTCGGGCAGCCCTTGTCGATCCATTCGAGAAGGGCATGCAGGCCGTCCTCAAGCGCCCACTTCGGACTCCACGCGAGCTGTTCGATTGCCGGCTCGATATCGCAACTCGCGGCGCGCACATCGCCGTCCCGGAACTTCCCGACAACAGCGGGCTCGGGTGCGGCACAGATGTCGGCGACCTTACGGGCCAACTCGTCAATGGTTGTCGCGGTGCCAGAACCGATATCAAGGGTGCGTCGCTCGACTGCGGGCGCGTGCACCGCGGCGAAGAGTGCGTCGACAACATCGTCGATGAAAACAAAGTCTCGGACTATCCGGCCGTCCTCATAAATCTCCAGCGACTGCTTCTCGCGTGCCAGACGCGCGAATAGGGTGACGATTCCGGTGTAGGAATTGGTGAGTGACTGGCCGGGCCCGTACACATTCTGTAGTCGCAGGACGCTGAGGTTAGTGTCGCGCGCGGCCGCCCAGGATGCCAACAGATGTTCCTGGGCAAGTTTGGTGCTCGCATAGATGTTCGTCGGGCGGGGCTCTGTCCGACCGGCACAGCTGGGAAGCGGCTCCGACGCCTCCCCCGCAGGTCCTTTCGGATCCCACTCGCCGGCGAGTAGTTGTGCATGACTGCGCGGGCGCGGATAGAAGACGTCCGCACCGGACTGCCACGCACCTTCGCCATACACCGCGCGCGACGACGCAAGCACCAGCTGATCCGGCACAAGTGCCGCACGACTCAGGGCGTCAAGGAGTTGGGTGGTGCCCACCACATTGACCGCACCGTGGCGCGTCGCTTCCGAAAGCGACTGCGCCGTACCCGTCTCCGCAGCCAAATGAACAACCTGCGCGGGTTCGAACAAGCGAAGTACGGCGTCCCAGTCAGGGGCATGGGTGACGTCTCCGGTGAAGAGCCGCACCGACGGTGGGAGGTCGATCTCTCGACCTCTGGCGTGTACCTGCGGGTGTAGGACGTCCATCACCGCGACGTCGTATCCCGCTTGAACCAGACGGTTAGACAACGCGGATCCGATAAATCCCGCTCCACCAGAAATGAGTACAGATTTCGACAAAGCCGACGCCTCCCGTTCTTTACAGAGCAGCTCGCTGACCCGCACACACCGGTAATGTGTTCCGGGTCAATGATATCGATGGTCCACGTGTGATCACACGGGGTTCTTCCGGCATGGGCCGCCGCAGGGCAACGCCTGACCTAAGCACGGGCGGCCCTCTCCTCCAACAGGTCGGCCGCCTTGTTGACGCTCTCGTACGGCTTGGACATGTGGGGAGCGATCGCCCGAGCCCGGACCGCACATTCCGGGCTGAGGATCTCCCGCAGGTCCGCGACCAGCGTCTCGCGAGTCGTAGTCGAAAAGCGCCGGGAGGTACCCACTTTCATGCGCTTGAGCTGACTTCCCCAAAATGGCTGATCACCAACAGTCCAGAGGATCAAGGTAGGCACTCCGGCGCGCAGACTCGCCGCCGTGGTGCCCGAACCGCCGTGGTGAACGATCGCTCGGCTCACCGGAAATACCGCCGCATAATTCACCACTCCGACCACCTTGACGTGCGGGGTGGTGTGAACATCGCTGAAGTCAGTCGCGCCGGCACACACCAATGCGCGCTCCCCCAATTCCGCGCATGCTGAACTGATCATCTCCACTGTCTCCGCCGGAGATTCAACCGGGATGCTGCCCGAGGCGAAACAGATAGGCGGTGGCCCCGCGGCGATCCATGACATGACCTCGTCATCGGCCGCCGTCATCAACTCCATGGTGAGCGCACCCACGAACGGCCTTCGTCCGCCATACTTTGCCCATTCCTCCGCCAGCCCGCGAAAGCAAATACTGTCGTAAGCCTGGATTTCCAGCGACCCGCGCTGGCCGATCCGGCGCGGCGAAGGGCTCCCCGCCTTGGGCAAGCCGAGCTCACGCCGTTGCGCATCCTCCGCCTTCTTGGTCACGCGCCAGGTCAGCCAGTCATAGGCGGTCATCGTCGTGCGCGTCAACGGCGGAGGCAGGAGCGGAAAGAGCTGACCGTTGGGGCGCCACGGCATGGTGTGCAGGGCAACCAACGGGATCCCGTAGAACTCGGCAACATTGGCGGCCGGTTCCTCATAGCCCACGCTGGTCGACAGAAGATCCGATCCATCTGCCACCGACACAAGAGCCTTACTCATTTCCGACCACTGTTCGGTGACCAGTTTCAGGGCCTGCTGACACAACGCGACCAGATCCTGAACCCTCCAAAAATGGCGAGTCCACGACATCCACAAGTCGCGGTATTCATCGAGCTGCGGCCCCACATGAACGCCGTAGGGCACCGCCGAGAGTCCGACCGACTCTGCGAAGCCGATCAAGTCAGGCGGAACCGCCATGCGCACTTCGTGTCCCCTGCGCTGCAGTTCCCGTCCGACAGCAACGGCAGGTTCGATATCGCCGCGCGTGCCATAGCTTGCCATGGCAAATTTCATGACGGTATCGACCTCCCCGATATGTTTACGTACTCGCAGAATGGCCGTCAGTGCTGCCGGTCATTATTACCGATCTTGTGCGTCACGGATAGCCTCAAGATGATGGGCACACATGTGTCTCCAAATCCCAAAACACCAATACAGCTACAGCCGAAAGAATTCCGTTCCATGGATTTCCACACGTAAAATCGCTATCTCGGATGACGCGGCAATGCAATACGGGCCGATCCGTATTCAGCAGGTCTCACGATATCTGTATGCGGCTGCGGGCGTGCCGGATCGATCTTGACAGACTTTGTCGTGACTCAGAGGTCACCGACGCCACTCGCACGCCCCCTCCCCGCGATTGATTCCGTCGGCATTCCGTCTTCATACGCGATAGGGTGGCCTATGGGTTGCGCCGCGACAGCGTAGAAAATGTCGCCGCCGCAACCGAACTCGGATTGTCGTCGAGTAGGAGCACACATGCGCGGCATCATTCTCGCGGGCGGGTCGGGCACTCGCCTGCATCCGATAACGACGGGTGTCAGCAAGCAGTTGCTGCCGGTGTACGACAAACCGCTGATCTATTACCCGTTATCTACCCTGATCATGGCCGGAGTCCGCGACATTCTGGTGATCACCACGCCTTTTGACGCCCCGGCATTCGAGCGACTTCTCGGGGACGGCTCGACATTCGGCATTAGCTTGACCTATGCGGTCCAGCCCAAACCCGAGGGGCTAGCGCAGGCGTTCGTCATCGGTGCCGAGCACATCGGAACCGACACAGCGATGCTGGCACTGGGCGACAACGTCTTCTACGGGCCCGGCCTGGGTACCAGTCTGCGCAGGTTCGAGAACATCAGCGGTGGAGCGATTTTCGCGTACTGGGTGGCTAACCCCTCGGCGTATGGCGTCGTGGAGTTCGATGCCGCGGGCGTCCCGTTGTCCCTGGAAGAAAAGCCGGCAAATCCGAAATCCCACTATGCGGTGCCCGGCCTGTACTTCTACGATAACGATGTCATCGAGATCGCGCGCTCGCTGCAGAAGTCTGCTCGGGGCGAGTACGAGATCACCGAGGTCAATCAGACCTATCTGGATCAGGGACGTCTGTCCGTCGAGGTGCTGCCGCGTGGAACCGCGTGGCTGGACACGGGCACGTTCGACTCACTGCTGGACGCGAGCGATTACGTACGCACGATCGAACGCCGCCAGGGCCTAAAGATTGGCGTGCCGGAAGAAATTGCGTGGCGTGCGGGTTTCATCAATGACGACCAGCTCGCTGCACGTGCCCAACAGCTACTCAAATCTGGCTACGGAAGTTACCTACTTGAGCTCTTGCAGCGGAAATAGACCGATGTTCTGGTCGGCGGTAACACAATGGATTGTCGGACGTATAAATAGTCATGGGTCTGAGTGCACCCTGGGCCTTGGGTTTCGTTGAATACGTAAAGTTGATGTGGTCGGTACGAGGGAGGCTATTGAGAACATGAACAAACTGTCACTGACGAAGATTCTGGCGGCCGTTGGCGGTGCCACGCTGGCGTTGAGCGCGGGCGCTGGACTCGCATCCGCAGACCCTGTTACGGACGAGATGGTGAACAGCACCTGTACGTACGATCAGGCGAACGCGGCGCTGCACGCGGAGAACCCGATGGCCGCGGAGTATTTCGACCAATCACCCCCGAATCAGCAGTTCATGCAAGAGTTCCTCAGTTCACCGAAGGCCAAGCGCGTGACCATGATCAACCAGGTCAGGGGCAATCAGGGCATCGAGTTCGTCATACCCGTCTTCCAGCAGATGGTGCGAAGCTGCCACAAGTACTGAGTCTTTACCCACAAAGGCCGGGCAGAGGTGAACCCTCGCCCGGCCTTTTGCGTTGGCAACATCGCATCGAACACCAAAGCGATTGAACCAAAGCGTGATTAGTTGGTGAACTTCGGCAGCTCGGTGGTCGGATCGTCATCGTCCTGTCGGGCCGAGACGGACGGTGCCGGGCGGGCGCCCACGGGCTCGAGCAGAGCACTCGGCGGTCGCGGCCGTACTCGCTGCGGCCACCAGAACCACCGGCCAAGGAGCGCCGCGATCGACGGCGTCATGAACGAGCGCACGATCAGCGTATCGAACAACAGGCCCAGCCCGATGGTGGTGCCGATCTGACCGATGATCTGCAGATCGCTGACGACCATCGAAGCCATGGTGGCCGCAAACACCAATCCGGCTGATGTGACAACCTTTCCGGTGCCGCCCATCGCGCGGATGATGCCCGTGTTCAGCCCCGCACTCAGCTCCTCTTTCATCCGGGAGACGAGAAGCAAGTTGTAGTCGGACCCCACTGCCAGCAGGATGATCACGGACATCGCCAACACCATCCAGTGCAGATTGATGCCAAGGATGTACTGCCACAGCAGCACCGACATGCCAAAGGACGCGCCCAGCGACAGCGCCACCGTACCGACGATCACCAGAGCCGCGATGAAACTCCGGGTGGTGATGAGCATGATGATGAACACCAGGCAGATCGCCGCGATGCCCGCGATCAGCAGGTCGTAAGTCGAGCCGTCCTTCCAGTCCTTCGCGGTTGACGCGGCACCGGCGAGGTAGATCTTGCCGCCCACCAGAGGCGTTCCCTTAAGCGCCTCCTCTGCCGCGCTACGGATCTGCTCAATCCGGGTAATGCCCTCCGGCGACATCGGATCACCATTATGAGAAATGATGAACCGCACCGTCTTTCCGTCCGGCGATAGGAACGAGCTCATCGCACGCTGGAAGTCGGGGTTTTTGAACACTTCTGGGGGCAGGAAGAACGAATCGTCGTTCTTGGAGGCGTCGAATGCCTGTCCCATGGCCATCACGTCATTGGTGGATTCGTCCATCGAAGCGAACTGCCCGGACATCGTGGCGTACATGGTGAGCACCGAGGTCCGCATGCTCTGCATGACCTCGATCATCTGAGGGAACTGGACAAGCAGCTGCGGCATGATGGCGTCCAGCTGATCCATGTCCCTGACGAGAACCAACAACCCGTCATCGAGCGCGTCGACTGCGTCCATCGCATCGAAGATCGATCTGATCGAGAAGCAGATGGGGATGTCGAAACAGTGCTTTTCCCAATAGAAATAGTTGCGGATCGGCCGAAGGAAGTCATCGAACAGCGCAATGCTGCCCCGCAAGTCGTCGGTGAGTTGCTGCACCTCATGTGTATGGGCCGTCATCCGGTGCGTGGTCTCGGACATCTTCTTCATCACGAGGTACGTGCGCTGCATCGTCGCGATCATCTTCGACATATCCTCAGCCTGCTTTTGCATGTCGGCGATGCGCTTCTTCTGGAATCGAGTCGCCTGTACCTGGCCGGCGCTTTGCAAGCTGAGCAAGAAGGGCACCGATGTGTTGGCGATCGGGGTTCCCTCGGGGCGGGTAATCCCCTGGACCCTCGACACCCCACGCACCTTGAAAATGGCCTTGGCGACCTTGTTCAGCACCAGGAAGTCGGCAGGGTTACGAAGATCCCGATCGGTTTCGATCAACAACACGTCGGGCGTAAGACGCGACTCGGAGAAATGTCGTTGTGCAGCAGCGAATCCCTGGTTGGCGGGGATATCGCCGGAGATGTACAGCCGATCGTTGTAGCTCGTCTTGTACCCCGGCAACGTGGATAGCCCCACCAATGCCACGGCCAACGAGGCGACCAGGATCGGTGCGGGCCAGCGGACAACAGCCGTACCCAGCCCGCGCCACCGCTGAACCCGCAGCTTGCGTGTGGGTTCGAGCAACCCGAATCGGCTGGCCACCGCAATCCCCGCGGGAACCAGCGTGACCGCGACCGCGACGGCCGCCAGCATGCCGATGGCACACGGGATGCCCATGGTTTGGAAGTAGGGCAGCCGCGTGAAATGCAGACACAGAATGGCTCCGGCGATGGTCAGCCCGGAGGCCAAGACAACGGGGGCCACGCTGCGATATGTGGTGTAGTAGGCCGTTTCCCGGTCCTCACCGGCCTGGCGCGCCTCTTGATATCGACCGAAGAAGAAGATCCCGTAATCGGTGCCGGCGGCGATGCTCAAGAAGACCAGCATGTTGACGGCAAACGTCGACAACACGAAAACATCGTGGTAGCCGAGAAACGCCACAATGCCACGGGCAGCGGCCAATTCGACACCGACCATGATCAGCAGCAGGATCACCGTGACAACGGAGCGATAGAGGATCAACAGCAACGTGAAGATGATGACCACGGTGACCGCGGTGATCTTCAGAATCGACTTATTGCCCGCATGCTGCATATCCGAGGCGAGCGGTGCCGCACCGGCCACATAGACCTTGACGTCGGCCGGAGTGGCGGGCAACGTCCGATTGACGATCTCGCGGATCGCGGCAACCGATTCGTCCCCCACGGCGGTGCCTTGATTACCAACGAGATTCAACTGCACGTATGCAGCCTTTTCGTCGGGACTCTGCACACTCGACGACGTCAGCCGATCGCCCCAAAGATCCTGCACGTGCTCAACGTGTTTGGGATCGTTACGCAGCTCGCGGATCAGTCCGGCGTAGTACGCATGCGCGTCCTCGCCGAGCGGCTCCTTCCCCTCGAGCACGATCATCGCGGAGCTGTCCGAGTTCGATTCGTTGAAGTCCTTGCCCATGCGCATGATGGCCTTGACGGCCGGCGCATCCTGTGGCATCAGCGAGACCGAACGCGCTTCCGCGACGTTTTCCAACGCGGGGATCGCCTTGGTCCAGTCCCAATTGACCGACGCCAGCGTCGTATACAGAATCAGCGCCAGCCAGCCCAGGATGATCAGGGGCGACAGGTTTCGTATGGTTCGCGCGATAAACGGCCGCGAATGTGCTGAGTTTGACTCAGCATTCACACCCGACCTCATCAGTTCCTCTGCAGCACGGAGCGGACGAGGCGCGGTCCCTTCCACCCGTGCACCGCGCCGACTGGCCGGGGAGACACCTGCAGTGGCCACCAGAACCACCGGCCCAGGAGCGCGGCGATGGCCGGCGTCATGAACGCTCGCACAATCAGGGTGTCGAACAACAGGCCCAATCCGATTGTCGTTCCCACCTGCCCAAGGGTGAGCAGGTCGCTAACGATCATGGAGCCCATCGTGGCCGCGAACACCAGACCGGCGGCGGTCACCACCTTGCCGGTACCACCCATCGCTCGGATGATGCCCGTATTGAGGCCGGCGCCCAACTCCTCTTTCATGCGCGAGACGAGTAGCAGGTTGTAGTCGGACCCCACCGCGAGCAGCACGATGACCGACATGGCCAACACCACCCAGTTGATCTGGATACCGCAAATGTGTTGCCAGACAAGAACGGACAGACCGAACGACGCGCCCAGCGACAACGCCACGGTTCCGACGATCACCAGGGCGGCGACCAGGCTCCGCGTCATCAACAACATGATGATGAAAATGAGGCACAGCGCCGCGACACCCGCGATCAAGAGATCGTATTTTGATCCGTCGACCAGCTCGCTGACACCTGCCGCCGTACCGGCCAGAGAGAGCTTGGCGTGCTCCAGCGGAGTTCCCTTGAGCGCTTCCTCCGCGGCGGTCTTGATCGGCTCCACCCGCGAAATGCCTTCGGGCGTCGCGGGATCTCCGCGCTGAGATATGAGCATGCGCGTGGACTTGCCGTCGGGCGACATGAAGATCTTCATGATCCGCTTGAAGTCCTTGTTGTTCAGAACATCCGGCGGCAGATAGAAGGAGTCATCGTTCTTCGACGCGTCGAACGCCTTACCCATGGCGGTCGAGTTCTCGGTGGATTCATCCATCTGGGCGAAGATGCCGGACATCGTGCTGTGCATCGTCAGCATCGATTCGCGGGTGCTCTTCATCGTGTCGATCATCACCGGGAACTGCTCGAGTAGCTGCGGCATCAGCCTGTCCAGCTCGTCAAGATCGCCTACCAGAGTCTGCATCTTGTCCGTCACCTGGTCGACGCCGTCGAGCGCATCGAAGATCGACCTGATCGACCAGCAGATGGGAATGTCGAAGCAGTGCTTCTCCCAGTAGAAGTAGTTACGGATCGGCCGCCAGAAGTCTTCGAAATTTTCGATGTGGTCCCGCAGCGTGGACATATCTTTCTGAAGATCGTGCGTGGTGCTGACCATCCGGTGAGTGGTCGCCACCATCTGTTTCATCAGATCGAACATGCGCTGCATAAGCGCGATCGTCGTTCCCATGTCATCGGCCTGCTTGAGCATGTCGTCCATACGCGCGCGCTGGAACGGCAGACTCAACCGCTGGCTCGCATTCGACATGCTGAGCATGAAGGGCACCGACGAGTGCTCGATCTGCGTTCCCTCGGGACGCGTGATGGACTGCACGTTGGCGATGCCGGGTACCGCGAACACCGCCTTGGCAAGCCTGTTCAACACCAGGAGATCGGCCGAGTTACGCATATCGTGATTGGCCTCGACCAGCAGGATGTCGGGTGTAGACATCTTCGATTCGGGGAAATGCCGTGAAGCGGCGACGAGTCCCTGGACCGCGGGGATGTCCTGCGGTATGTACTTCGCGTCGGTGTAGCTGGGGTTGTATCCCGGCAGCGTCAAGAGCCCGATAAGTGAGATCGCCACCGTCCCGGCGAGAATCGGTCCGGGCCAGCGCACAATCGCGGTGCCCAGCCGCCGCCAACGGCGCGTCGTCACCTGCCGCTTGGGATCGAACAGCCCGAAGCGACTACCCGCGGCGATGCATGCCGGTACCAGGGTGAGCGCCACCGCCACCGCGACCAGGATGCCGACCGCACCCGGGATACCCAACGGCTTGAAGTAAGGCAGTCGGGTGAAGTGCAGACATGCGATCGCACCCGCGATAGTCAGGCCGGATGCCAAGACGACCTTGGCCACCCCGCGATAGGCGGTGTAGTACGCGCTCTGGCGATCCTCGCCTGCCTGACGCGCCTCCTGATACCGCCCGGTGAAGAAGATTCCATAGTCCGTACCTGCGGCAATACCCACAGACACCAGCAGGTTGACGACGAAGGTGGTCAGACCCACGATCCCGTGCATGCCCAGGAATGCGACGAGTCCCCGCGCGACCTGCAGCTCGATACCGACGGTGAACAGCAAGATGATGACCGTGATGAAGGACCGGTAGAGCAGGAGCAGCATCAGGAAAATCACGCCGACACTCACCAGGGTGATGAGAACGACCGTCCGGTTTCCGCTCTCCGACATATCGGAGACGACAGCCGCGGGACCCGTGACATAGGTCTTCACCCCTGGCGGCAGCCCCGGGGTGTTCTTGACGATCTTCTGGACGGCCTCCACGGATTCGTTCGCATCGGCCTGACCAAAGCGTCCGGTGAGATTCAACTGCACATACGCGGCTTTTCCGTCCGCACTCTGGGCGGCCCCTGCGGTTAGCGGGTCACCCCAAAAGTCCTGGATGTGCTGCACATGTTTCGGGTCGTCCTTCAATTGACGGACGACGGCGTCGTAATACTTGTGCGCGTCGTCGCCGAGGGGGTTCTCGCCCTCGATCACGATCACCGCGACACTCTCGGAATTGGATTCCTGGAAGACCTTCCCCATCTGCGTCATCGCTTTGACGGAGGGCGCATCCGGCGGGCTGAGGGAGACCGAATGTTCTCTTTCGACGATCTCCAGCGGTGGCACCTTGACGGTCAACACGACAGTGATCGCAAGCCAGCCCAAGATAATAAATACCGCGCCCTTGCGGATAATGGTCGCCATTACCGGCCGGTGTGATTGGCCTTTACCGCCGTCCTCGCTCATGCGGCCTTCAGCAAGCATGAGGTAAAGGCATTGGTCTGAGTACTCACCTTCTCGGACTTAACCTCATCATCCACGATAATGCGGCAGCCAATACTGCCACCATCTCCCTGCGCCATGATGCTTCCCACGGCGGTCGTCTTGCCGATCTCGAATTTCACCGACCACGGCAGCGGGATTTTTTGAATGTACAGCGGATCGCCATTGACATCGAAATAGCTGATATCGGCGACATTCCCCGGCGAGCCAAAAACCTCATACGACATCTTCTTGGGATCAAACGATTTGGAGTCGCCGACATTCGTGTCGGCATACGACGGACGGTTCTCGGAACCGAATACACCGTGGAGCCGCGACACCGTAAATCCGCCGACGCCAATTACCGCGAGCACCAGCAGCGGAATCCACAGACGCATCAAAAGCCGAAGAATCGTAACCCTCCTCGTCTATCGCCGCATCCGGCACCATGCTCGGACATGCACATCCCAAATTGCAAAACGCGGAACACCGCAGCGGTGCTCCCCAGCCGTTAAAGATTAGACCATGCATGAGAGTCGCGTATGTGCCCGTTGCACACCCGATATGGAATGAGTAGCACGCTATGTGGGATACATGCGTGTACAGATTTACTGCACGGCATCTTGGGCAACTCCTGTGACTGTATTTACCATTCCGCACGAATGAGTGAACAGATAGCTAATCAGCAGCTGGAGCCCCTGTTTGTGACCTCGGTATCCAACGGCCAGGCACAGTGGCGCCGGTCATAGCGAGAAGCAGCTCAGCTGACCGTGTTCGCCGGTGACCTTGACTGCGGTACATCCAGAAAGCAAACCAGCTTGATTGCTCGGTGACCTCAGGGCCCCACTTGCCTCGCCGCGGACCGGATCCTGGACGGATCCGAACCTTGCCAAGACTGCGAAGTTGGAGTTGGCAAGGCGCGTAGGCTGGTGAACGTGTCCAAAACGTATGTTGGAGGGCGCCTTCGTCAACTTCGGAGCGAACGCGGGTTCAGTCAAGCCGCGCTGGCCCAGATGCTGGAGATCTCCCCGAGCTATCTCAATCAGATCGAGCATGACGTCCGCCCACTCACTGTGGCGGTGCTGCTGCGTATCACCGAGGTGTTCGGTGTCGACGCGACGTTCTTCTCCTCCCAGGACGACAGCCGCCTTATCGCCGAACTGCGCGAAGTGGTGCAGGACAAAGACCTGGACATCGACGTCGATCCCGCAGAGATCGCCGATGTGGTCGCCGGGCATCCCGCGCTGGCCCGCGCCATGGTCAACCTGCATCGGCGCTACCGGATCACCACCACGCAGTTGGCGGCGGCCACTGAGGACCGCTACACCGACGGCAGCGGCAGCGGATCGATCACCATGCCGCACGAAGAAGTACGCGACTACTTCTATCAGCGGCACAACTATCTCCATGAGCTCGACACCGCGGCCGAAGACCTGACGGTTCGGATGCGCATGCACCGGGCGGACCTGGCCAGAGAGATCGCCGACCGTCTCACCGAGGTACACGGCGTCCACATCGCCCGGCGCATCGATCTCGGTGACAGCGTCCTGCACAAGTACGATCCAGGATCCAAGACGCTCGAGATCAGCAATCACCTCTCTGGTGGGCAACAGGTTTTCAAGCTGGCGACTGAGCTGGCCTATCTGGAGTACGGCGATCTCATCGACACCATGGTCGACGACGGCAAATTCACCTCGGAGGAATCACGGAAACTGGCACGCTTGGGCCTGGCCAACTACTTCGCCGCCGCCACGGTCCTTCCCTACCGCCAGTTCCATGGGGTGGCCGAGGATTTCCAGTACGACATAGAACGGCTTTCCGCCTTCTACTCGGTGAGCTACGAGACCATCTGTCACCGGCTGTCCACCCTGCAGCGCCCCTCGATGCGTGGGGTCCCGTTCTCGTTCGTCCGGGTTGATCGTGCCGGAAACATGTCCAAACGTCAGTCAGCGACCGGTTTCCATTTCTCCTCCAGCGGTGGCACCTGTCCGCTGTGGAACGTCTACGAGACCTTCGGCAACCCGGGCAAGATCTTGGTCCAGGTGGCGCAGATGCCCGACGGGCGCAACTACCTGTGGGTGGCGCGCACCGTCGAACGGCGTGCGTCGCGGTACGGCCAACCAGGTAAGACGTTCGCGATCGGGTTGGGTTGCGAGCTACGGCACGCGCACCGGCTCGTCTATTCGGAGGGTCTGGATCTGTCCTCCGAAGGTGCGACCACGCCGATTGGTGTGGGCTGTCGCGTGTGCGAGCGCGACAACTGCCCCCAGCGCGCCTTCCCGGCACTCGGGCGGGCACTCGACCTTGACGAGCACCGAAGTACGGTGTCGCCATACCTTGTTCAGCAAGAAGGAGCCCGACAGTGAGCGATGGCCGTATCCCATCAGGTGGTCTGCGTGAGCTCGGACCGGTCAACTGGGTGATTGCCAAGGGCATGGCACGCGCAATCAGCGTGCCGGAGATGCACCTGGCGACCACCCTCGGACAGACGGGCGTCCGGTTCTGGCCGTGGCTGGCGTACTCCGGTGCGATTCTGCGCGGCACCAAACTCTCTGCCCGCGATACCGAAGTAGTCATCCTGCGCGTGGCCCACGTACGTGAGTGCGAGTACGAACTGCAGCACCACACCCGCATCGCCAAGGGTGCCGGTATCGATCCCGCGTATCAAGAGCGGATCTTCACCGGGGCCAGCGCCGAGGGACTCTCCGACAAGGAGCGCGCACTCATCACCGGTGTTGATGAGATCCTCACCACCAGAACACTTTCCGATGACGCGTGGGAGGGACTCGCCAAGTTCCTGGACCGCCGCCAGCTCATCGGCTTTTGCCTGCTCGTCACGCAATACGACGGCCTGGCTGCGACCATGTCCTCCTTGCGCATCCCGCTGGATCACTGACGTACCAGAGGCATGGGCTACTGGTCGAGCAGCGCCGTGTGCTGCGCCGAGTAGCGCTCCCCGGACGCCGGTGCCAAACCATCCAGCCGGGCAAGCCGTTCCGCTGACAGCGCCGCGTCCACCGCACCCGCGTTCTCTTCCACGCGCGCAGCCTTGGTGGTCCCGGGGATCGGCACGATGTCTTCACCGCGAGCCAGTAGCCAGGCCAGTGCAACCTGCGCCGGAGTCAGGCCGGCCTCAGTGGCGACCGTCTGCACCTGCTCCACCAGGGTCAGGTTGGCGTCGAGGTTGTCCGCGTTGAACCGCGGCAGGTTCTTGCGGAAGTCATCGTCCGAGAGCTGATTCGCCGACCGGATAGCACCCGTCAGGAAGCCTCGGCCCAGCGGTGAATAGGGCACGAGCCCGATACCCAACTCCCTCAGGGTCGGCAGCAGCTCCGACTCGACGTCGCGGGTCCACAGCGAGTACTCCGACTGCACCGCGGTGACCGGATGTACCGCGTGTGCCCGGCGCACCGTGGCCGCAGAGGCCTCCGACAGTCCAATCCGGCGGACCTTGCCCTGGCGCACCAAATCCCCCAATACCCCGATCACCTCTTCAATGGGCACACTGGGGTCGACGCGATGCTGGTAGTACAGGTCGATGTAATCGGTACCAAGCCGGCGCAACGAACCCTCGACCGCGACAACGATATTCGCTGGCGAGCTGTCAGGGGTGAAGAGTGCGCCAGTGCTGTGCGAGACCAGCCCGAACTTGGTGGCCAGCACCACCTCATCCCTGCGACCCGCGATGGCCTTGCCCACAAGCTCCTCGTTGGCATAGGGGCCGTATATCTCGGCGGTGTCGATGAGGGTTACCCCGAGATCCAACGCCCGTCGCAGCGCCTCGATCGAAGCCTGCTCGTCGGGGCCCGCATCCGAACCAAGCGGCTGGTAACCGGAGGACATCGACATGGCGCCCAAGCCAATTCGCGATACCGGCAGGCCACCGATCTGTGTGTACTTCATGTCAACCCTTCTTCTGTCCCACTGCGGCAGCCGGGGCGCCGTTGACCGACTCGGTGTAATACGCAACCTTGAAATCGACGACCTTGAGGTCTTCGGTGAGCCGCTCCATCGCGGCCATAATCCGCACACGCTGCGCGAAGAGCAGCTCCAGTCGCTCGGCGTGGGTCTCCTCGCCGCCCTCCAACAGCTGGATAAAGCGCCGCATATCGCGCACCGGCATGCCAGTGCGGCGCAACCGCAGCATCAGCTGGATACGCTCGATGTCGTCGTCACTGAATCGGCGGCGGCCACCGCCGTCTCGCGGCACCCGGGGGAACAAGCCTTCGCGCTCGAACCAGCGCAGCGCGTCGATCGACAGCCCGGTCCGTTGGGCAACGTGCGAGATGGGAAACCCGCCATTCTGCGGCTCACTTGTGCTCACAAAGCCACGGTAGAACCTGGAGTCGACTCCAGGTCAAGTGGGACATACGCGCAGGGCGAGCCTTAAGTCATCGCAGGTGCCGACCGCGGCGTCGCGGGTGCCGTTGACACGTTCTTGATGCCACCTCACCATCGGAATATGCGCTTGGCCCCGGACTGTAGGTAGGCGTGCAATTTCGTGTGCTGTACTTCGAGTCCTTCCTGGACGCGATCGGAATCCACTCGGAGGCAACCGCGTTCAAACTCGCACTGGTGGCGGTGGTCGTCGCCGTCGCGGTCTATCTTCCCCACCGCAGCGTGTCCATCTCCGCCAAGTATGAGCTCGTCTTCGAATTCACGTCGCCAACCACGATGGCGAGTTTCACAAGGTCAAGGGGCCACTCGGCGTCACACCCTCCTGCCAGGGCCACCCCGTGATCTTTCAGGCCGGATCTTCCACCACCGGAAGGGCCTTCGCCGCCAAACATGCCGAGGTGGTCTTTACCGGGCAGACCGACATCGACCGCGCCAAGAGTTTCTATCGACAGCTCCACGACGAAGCCCATGCCTCCGGACGAACCCCCGCGCCCCTGATCACACCTTCCCTCGGTGTCGTTGTCGGCTCCACCGAGGCCGAGGCACGTGCCGCGGAAAGCACCGTCTACGAACACTTCATTCCCGCAGATCCTGCGGGGTGGCTCCTCGAGGTGGATGTCAACGTCATCGGCGCCGACCTGGACGGCCCGGTGCCGGCGTCGGCATTTCCGGAGAGCACCGACCCGCCAAACCGCGCTCGCCGGATACAAACACCTTGCCACCATGGGCAATCCGACGGTTCGGGAGTTCCTCTACCGTACCTTGAAGGCGTTCGGTACGAGGTTTGTCGGCTCCGCCGAGCAGGTCGCCGATCAGATCGAGCTGTGGTTCACCGAGGGGGCGGCCGACGGCTTCATCCTGAGTACGGCGGGGCTACCCGGCCAATTCGAACTATTCACCGAACTGGTGGCGCCAATCCTAGTGCGTCGCGGCATTTTCCGCGCCGAACACGCCGGGTCCATACTGCGCGATCACTTGGCGTTGCCCTGGCCGGCGCCGCAGCGCGCGCCTGCCCTTCTTACCCGCTAGGCCTCGGCGGCGACCTCACGCAACGTGCCGTCCTTGACGTCGTAGACGAATCCGCGCACGCTGCCCTTCCGCGGAACAAATGGGTTGGCCTTGATCCGCGCCACCGACTGGCGAACGTCCTCGTCCGGATCGGTGAACGCCTCGGCCGACCACGGCGGTTTGATCCCCGTCTCGTCCTGAATCGAACGCTTGAAGGCATCGTCGGTGAAGGTCAGCATGCCGCAGTCGGTGTGATGGATGAGAATGATCTCCTCGGTGCCCAGCAGCCGCTGCGAGATGGCCAACGACCGGATCTCATCCTCAGTGATCACTCCGCCTGCATTGCGAATGACGTGCGCGTCACCTTCGTGAAGGCCGAGCAGACCATACGGATTCAGGCGTGCATCCATGCACGCGACAATCGCGACCTTGCGGCCCGGGGGCAACGGCAGAGCACCCTTGTCGAAGCTGGCCGCGTAAGCCTGTGCGTTGTTCAGCAGTTCGTCAGTGGTCGACATGGCGCGAAGCTACGCGCGAGCGCATACCTGGTCAACGGTTACGAGCGATCTGATCCCAGATGTGATCGCACACCTTCAACAAATACTCGCGGACGCAGCCGTGCGGCGGATACCAGCCACCGCTCGACTCGGACTGTGCATCGCGCACCAACCCACGGACCTCGCCGTCCGAGTCAACGGCAAGGAGCTCGCCGGGCGCGACAGCGAAGGGCACGGCACAACTCGAACCCACGATCTGGATCACCGACAGCGGCTCACGCGTTCGGGGTCCAAACATGGCCACACTCTTACCTTCGAGTTTGTCATGGAACTCCTGTGCGCTGAGAATTCCTTCCCGCCAACGAGTCCCGTCGAGGATCTGTTCTATGGACAGCACCTCACCGATGTAGCTACTGGTCAATCCGTTGGTGTCCGCCAGGAGTTCCCGATGTTCGGAATGCGATGCCGCACCGAGATGCGCAAGCGATATCAGCTCAGCGACGATCTCGGCCATCGTCGGTGGTGACGGGCGGATATCGCGCCCCCGGGTTCGGGCGCGGGGTCCATCTCCTGCTCGGCCAGATACATGCCCTGCTCAAGATTCTCGTGATGTAGATAGGAATACAGGTCCGGCCACATCGTCCGCGAATCGATGTCGAGCAGAAACACACTTCCCGCCACGTTCCCCCCTTTACCGCCCAGCAGATTACGGCGGGCCCCCCGGCCCGCGAGAGATCAGAAGTTGATCATGTGCCCCGCGAGTCCGTGGAACGCCTCCTGTAGCGCCTCGGACAACGTCGGGTGCGTGTGCACGTTGCGTGTCAGTTCGTTGACCGTGAGGTCCCACTTCTGCGCGAGTGTCAGCTCGGGCAGAAGCTCGGAAACATCGGGGCCGATCAGGTGTCCGCCGATCAACTCGCCGTACTTGGCGTCGGCGATCAGCTTGACAAAACCGGTCGGATCCGCGAGCCCGTGCGCCTTGCCGTTCGCGGTGAATGGGAACTTGGCCACCTTGACGTCGTATCCCTCGGCACGAGCCTGCTCCTCGGTGAGCCCGAAGCTGGCGACCTGCGGCTGGCAAAACGTCGCCCGGGGCATCATCCGATAATCGCCCAGCTCCAAAGTCTCGGCACCGGCGATGGTTTCGGCGGCGACAACACCCTGCGCCTCCGCGACATGGGCCAGCTGCAGCTTGGAAGTGACATCACCGACGGCGTAGATATGCGGCACGTTAGTACGCATCCGCTCGTCAATGGCGATCGCGCCGCGGTCGGTGAGCGCGACACCCGTGTTGTCCAAGCCGAACCCCTCGACGTTCGGAGCAAAGCCGATGGCCTGCAACACCTTGTCGGCGACGAGCTCGCTCTCCTGCCCGTCCTTGCTGATCTTGACCGTGACCTGCGATCCGCTATCGGTGATCGATTCGACCTTGGTACCGGTAAGGATCTTGACGCCCAGCTTCTTGTACTGCTTCTCGATCTCCTTGGACACCTCGGCGTCCTCGTTGGGCAGCGCCCGCGGCAGGAACTCAACGATCGTGACATCCACGCCGTAGTTCTTGAGGACGTAGGCGAACTCCATACCGATGGCGCCGGCGCCGGCGATGATGATCGATCCGGGCAGCTCGCGGGTCATGATCTGCTTCTCATAGGTGACCACGTTCTCCGACAGCGCGGTCCCGGGTACCAGCCGCACGCTGCTACCGGTGGCGATGATCACATTGGCGAAGGTCAGCGTCTCTGTCGAGCCGTCGGCCTTCTTCACGGCCAGCGTGTTGGCATCGCTAAAGGTACCCACGCCCTCGTGCTCGGTGATCTTGTTCTTCTTCATCAAGAAATGCACACCGGCCACGCGCCCCTCGGCGACCTTGCGGCTGCGGTCGAACGCGGCACCGAAATCGAAGGTCGCCTCGCCACTGATGCCGAATGTCTTGGCTTCCTTGGTAAAGATATGGGCCAGCTCCGCGTTACGCAGCAGCGCCTTAGACGGGATACACCCGACATTGAGGCAAACCCCGCCCCAATACTTCTCCTCGACGATGGCTGTAGTCAGGCCCAACTGGGCTGCGCGAATGGCCGCGACATAGCCACCGGGACCTGCTCCGAGAACGACGACGTCATAGTGTGCAGTCACGCACTCCACCCTAGTAGGACGACGTCAAGCGGGGAGCGTCAAGCCCGGTCTCGGTACTGAATACCCCAACTGCGCAGCGGTTCCGGGCACAGTGACTGAACCCCGGGCACCGAGGGTGCGGTGCACGCCACATAGCCATATTTGACTCCGGCGGCCGCCACCGAGATCGCTGGCGCCGTCAACACGGCAAAAGCGAGGGCGACAACTATCGGGCGCGGCTCCACCATGGCCAGCAGTAGCGCGACCACCACACAGATAAACACCCAGATCAGCACGTAGGTGACCGCGATCGTCCGGTCGTTCGGCAGCAGGGTCTCGAACCAGTGCTGATAAAGCAGCAGCCCAACCGCACCGGCCGGAATCCACACCGCCAACAACAGCAACAACAGCACCCAGCGCTTCAGGAAGGCCGGTTCCCGCTCCGCGGGTACCCGTACCGGCTTCGCTGGCTCGTCGGCCACCACCGGAACCGCGCCGGTATAGGGGTCGGGCGTCATCGATTCGGCCGACGTGACCGGCATCGCGCCCGTGTAATCGCTGCCAACGTCAAACGCCGCGGTGAGCGGCAACGCATCGGTGTCGATGCGGCCGGTGGTTACCAGGTCTTCGTCATCCTTGAACGCCGAGAACGCGGTGAAGGTGGCGGTATCCAGACCGTCTCTACTCCTGCCGCCATCTATCGGCACGGCCAGCGGATCGGCGAGGTCGCCCTCGACGATGCTCGGCCTCTCCGTGCCGTCTACGAGCTCGGTCTCGGCGCTCGTCTTCTCGACTGTGTTTTCCGCATTTTTGTCAGACACTGTGAATCACCTGTATCGCCGCAAGAATCCCGAACCACCCGGGAGAAATCGCCAGCACGAATGCCGCCAGAACCGTCATCCATTTACGCGTGGACGCGATCAAGATAAAGAACCCGATCAGGCTGGGTACCGCGACAACAACGCCAATGAATAGGTCGGGCCGCACCGGTTCGTGCACGATCAACACGCTAGACATTCCAGCGACAAGTCCAACTGCTATCCCCAGCAGCATCGCGCTAGCTACAACCTGCGCGCGTGGCAGTGGTATCACGAGAAAACTCCTGCTCGGTGTTCTGTCCGCCCCCGGGCCACCTTCGACCATACTGCGATCACTGGCACACTGGCTCAAATGACGTCGGCGCGCCGCTCCCCGGACCCACATCTCTGGCTCGAAGACATTGGCGGTGACGAACCGCTGAACTGGGTGCGCGAACACAACTCGATAACAACCGGCAAGTTTTCCGGTGAGCGTTTTGACGATATGCGGGCCGAGGCGCTGGCCATTCTCAATACGGATGCACAGATCCCCTATGTGCGCCGGCGGGGCGAATACCTCTACAACTTCTGGCGCGATGCCAACAACGCCCGCGGCCTTTGGCGCCGAACCACTTTGGATCAGTACCGTCTGGAAGATCCCCAATGGGACGTCATCATCGACGTTGACGCGCTGGCGGACACCGAGGAAGAAAACTGGGTCTGGGCGGGCGCGACCGCGCTACGGCCCGAGTTCCGCCGGGCGCTGGTCAGTCTGTCGCGCGGCGGGTCGGACGCCGTAGTGGTGCGCGAATTCGATCTGGAAACAAGACAGTTCGTGACGGACGGTTTCGTGCTGCCCGAGGCCAAGACGCAGATCGGGTGGATCGACGCCGACACTGTTTTCGTGGGGACAGATTTTGGGCCCGACAGTCTCACGGACTCGGGGTATCCCCGTCTAGTGAAACGCTGGAAACGCGGGCAATCCCCAGACGAAGCGGAGCTGGTGTTTAGCGGCGAATCCTCAGACGTGATGGTGAGTGCGAGCTATGACGACACTCCGGGCTTCGAACGCACCCTAGTCAGCCGGGCCACCGACTTCTTCAACTCCGAAGTACACGAGCTAAGCGTCGACGGAGAGCTGCTGCGCATCGACGTCCCCACCGATGCCTCGGTATCGGTGCACCGTGAATGGCTCCTCGTCGAGCTCAAGTCGCCGTGGCAGGTGGATGGCACCGAGCATTCGGCCGGGACGCTGTTGGCCGCTCGCTATGCGGACTTCCTCGCCGGCGATCGCGCCGTCACCCCGGTGTTCGTTCCCGATGAGCACGCGAGTCTGCACCACTACGCGTGGACGCGGGAACGGCTCACCGTCGCGATCCTGCGCGATGTGATCAGCGAGATCCTGGTCTTCACCCCGGGCACCTGGGACTCGGAACCACTGGCGGGTGTGCCGGTCAACACGACCACACAGATCGTCGCGGTCGATGACCTGGGCGACGAGATTTTCCTCGACACATCAGGATTCACCCAGCCGTCGACACTGCTGCGCGGTGAAGTAGGTGAGGTGAGCGCCGCTCAGGCCTGGGTATCCCCCATCAAGTCGGCGCCATCGTTCTTCGACGGCGCAGCCTTTGAGGTGGCCCAACACTTCGCACGGTCCGACGACGGGACGTCGATTCCGTATTTCGTGGTTCGCCCCAAGGGATCCGATGGTGCGGGGCCGACTCTGCTCGGCGGTTACGGGGGCTTTGAGGTCGCCCGGACTCCCGGGTACGACGGTGTGCTGGGCAAGCTGTGGCTGTCCCGTGGCGGCACGTACGTGCTGGCCAATATCCGCGGGGGTGGCGAGTACGGCCCGGTGTGGCACACCCAGGCGATGCGTGAGGGGCGCCATCTGGTGTACGAGGACTTCGCCGCTGTCGCGCGCGATCTGGTGGCTCGGGGCATCACCACCGCGGCACAGCTGGGCGCACAGGGCGGGAGCAACGGCGGCCTGCTGATGGGGGTGATGCTCACGGCATACCCGGAGCTGTTCGGCGCGTTGGTGTGCCAGGTGCCGCTGCTGGATATGCGCCGCTACCACTTGCTGCTGGCCGGCGCCTCCTGGGTTGCCGAGTATGGCGACCCCGACAATCCCGATGATTGGGAGTTCATCTCCAAATACTCTCCTTACCAAAATATTTCGCCCGAGAAGCGTTATCCACCGGTTCTGGTGACCACCTCGACCCGCGATGACCGCGTTCACCCGGGGCACGCGCGCAAGATGACCGCCGCATTGCAAGAGGCCGGGCAACCGGTCTGGTACTACGAAAACATCGAGGGCGGCCACGGCGGCGCGGCTAACAACGAACAGTCGGCATTCAAGGCGGCGCTGGCCATCGAGTTCCTCTGGCGCCAGCTCGCACCCTGACCCGAAATATCAGGGCAATCCCCGATGCCGTGACACCACCCGCGACGCACAATGGCCGTATGAGCGAATCCAACACCGTTCCGCCGTGGGTTAACAAGATGGTCAAGGGCCTGCTCCGCAGCCCGCTGCACCCCGTACTCAGCGGCAACATCGCGTTGTTCACCTTCACCGGCCGCAAGAGCGGCAAGGAATACAACGTCGCCGCCACCTACGTTCGCAAGGGCGACGTGTTGACCGTATTCACCGACAGGGCGTGGGCCAAGAATCTGCGCGATGGCCGGCCCGTCACCGCGTTGGTGCGCGGCAAGCGGCTCGATGGCACCGCCGAGCTTTCCACGGGACCGCAGATCGCCGGGCCGCTGGCCGAGCTGCTGCACAAGGTGCCGCGAGATGCCAAGTATCACAACGTGCGCCGTAATCCAGACGGCAGCTTCAACAGATCCGATATTGACCGGGCGGCGGCCAGTGAGAGCATGGTGACAGTGCATCTTTCATGACGTACATCACTCCGAATGGGAACAGTCTCGCGAATCACGTTCCCGGGTCACCCCATCACACGGTGACGACATAGTCACACACATGCAGTTTGCTCGACATGTTGCCGGTCCCGCAAATCGCCATTAACTAACCCCCACAAAACCGCAGCTCACAGGTGCTAACTGCTGCAAGCAGTGTCTGATCAAAATCTTAATATCCCAGCTCAGGGGCATGGCGATATCGCGGGGTGGCCGCACCGGCAACGGGCTCCGTTACCGAAATCGAGACCGATCCGTAACCGTCATGGATTGTTGCCATCGGTGCGCTCGGGTACCTTGGTAGTTAGCTGAATTATTGGCCTTGGCAAAGTCGCCCGGCGGGCCGCAGTTATTGACCGACCGTGACGTGAGCGCATTGATGAGCTTCCGGATAGTCGGTAGTTGGAGCCAGATTGCCGTGAGGTGCACGATGAGAAACGACCTGTTCATCGGGTTGAGCGAAAACGGGTGGGACCGTGCTCCGTGGGATACCGAACCGGAGTTTTCACCCACCGAGCTGGACATCCTGTTGGATCGTCGGCTGTCCGTCAGTGACGCCGCTGAACGCGTCGGATGTGTCGAGCACGACGTGCAGCGCATCCGCGACGCACACGCGGCCTAGCGTTCACGTCAGCGCCGCAGCATGCCGCCCACCAACCCCGCGGCCACTCCGATCACGATCACCAGTCCTCCGGCGGCCATAGTGAGGCTCAGCCAGTGGTGGGCATTGCTCACCGCCTGCGTGACCAGTCCGTCGGCCACATCGCGGAGATTGTCGGTGACGCGGTTCAACGGCCGGTCCAGATAGCGCCGACCGATCTCCAGCCCAGCCCACCCGGCCGCGCCTACGAGTAGTGCCGAAATACCCAGCCCGGCAAGACCCTTGGCGCGGCTGCGCACCGCCAACTGAGTCAAGCCCGCGAGAACAAGGGTCAGGCCGAACGATATCCAGACCGCAAGCTGGCCGAAGCGTGCCACCGGCACCAATCGTCCCGGCGTCAATCCGGCCAGATTGTCCTCGGTAACCGAGACCTTCAGCGTCTCCGGCGCCTTGATGGAAAGACCTTGCGGCACCAGGCTCTTGATCATGGGGGCCATGTCGATCTGCCAGCTTCCCTGCGAATCACGCTGCGCCGAGCTCGAGTTCGTGAATAACCACTGGTGTGCCATCCGATTCACCGATGCGAAGTCGGCACGGAACTGCGGCCCACTGGTGTACGCAGCGGTCAATTCCGCGACCTGAGTCTCGTTGACGCGCGAACCCTGCTTCTTACCCAGCGACACGATCTGTGTGGTGAGTTCCGCGGCGATCGCGCGCTGAACATTCGGATCGGCCGCCGCCGGCCCCGTCAACGCCACGTAGCCGTTCTCGTCGACAATCCTGGACTGTGTCCAGGCCGCCGTCACCGTGACGGCCAGTGCGGCGGTGGTGAGCAGCCACAGCAGGACCGCGAACAGGAATCGCATCCCGCCCAGGTTAGTCCGTAAGCGCGCGCCCCAGGATTAGCGGATCGGCCTGGCCGACGACGTCGGTGTCCTTGTCGTCGTAGTCGAATTTGCCCAGGACATGCCGCATCGCGTTGACACGGGCCCGCTTCTTGTCGTTGCTCTTTACCACGATCCACGGCGCGTGATCGGTATCGGTCAGCGAGAACATCTCTTCCTTGGCCTTAGTGTAGGCGTCCCACTTGTCTAGGGAAGCCAAGTCCATCGGCGAGAGCTTCCACTGCCGCACCGGGTCAACCTGCCGGATCGCGAAGCGCGTGCGCTGCTCGGCGGACGATACCGAGAACCACAACTTGGTGAGGCTGATGCCATCATTGACCAGCATCTGCTCGAAAAGTGGTGCCTGGTGGATGAATTCGGAATGCTGGTCGTCAGAGCAGAATCCCATGACCCGTTCGACGCCGGCGCGGTTGTACCAGGACCTGTCGAAGCACACCATCTCTCCGGCCGCCGGCAGATGCGGAACATACCGCTGGAAATACCACTGGGTGCGTTCCCGTTCAGTCGGCTTCTCCAGCGCGACAACCCGGGCACCACGCGGGTTGAGGTGCTCCATGAACCGCTTGATGGTGCCGCCCTTGCCCGCGGCGTCGCGCCCCTCGAAGAGGATGACGTGCCGGGCGCCGGTGCGCTTGCTCCAGTTCTGGAGCTTGAGGAGCTCGATCTGCAGCAACCGCTTCTCAAGCTCGTACTGCTGACGGCTCATCCGCTCGTCGTACGGATAGTTTTCCCGCCAGGTATCCACCGCGACGCCGTCAGGCGCAATGAGTATCGGATCATCGTCATCATCATCGTCGACGGTGTAGCCCTGCGCGGCGGCGGTAATGGTCTCGGTCACCAGCGGAAAATATCCCCGGTAATCGTCGCCACGATGGACAGCGAATGAACGGCTGGTGTCAGCGACGGAAGGGGCGCAAGGCCTTGTTCGAGAGCTTGGTGAGGCTCTTGAGCGCGACAGGAGCCAACCAGCTCGGTCCGCTGTACCAGAGCGGCTCACTGGGCAGTGTCACCCGGGTGTCGACGATGGCCTCGGTGCGGCAGTACTTGAGCAGACCGCTGGCGCCCCCAAAGCGCGAGCCCATCCCGGAACCCTTCCATCCTCCATGCGGCGCGGTGAGACAGGACAGGTTCATGATCACGTCGTTGATGTTGACCGTGCCGCAATCAAGTTGCAGCGCAATACGTTCGGCACGCTTTCGATCCTTGGACCACACGCTGGCGGAGAGTCCGTACACACTGTCATTCGCCAAGGCGATCGCCTTGGATTCCTCGGAGAACCGCATGATCGGTAGCGTCGGGCCAAAGGTCTCCTCCCGCATGCAGTCCATCGAATGGTCCACGTCGACCAGCACGGTCGGAGCGTAGAAGGTGCCGCCCCCCGGGACCCGTGCCCCGCCGGTGAGCGCCCGAGCACCCGCCGAGACCGCTTGGCGCACATGCTGGTCCACGATTTCGAGCTGGTTTTCATCGATCATGGCGCCGACGCTATGGTCCATCCCGGCGCCGATCTCCAAGGTCCGCACCTCGTCGATCACCAGATCGACGAACTGCTCGTAGATCGAGTCGTGCACATATACCCGCTCAACGGATACGCAGGTCTGCCCGGCGTTGAACATGGCGCCCCACACCGCCGCGTGCGCGGCGCGTTTGACGTCGGCGTCCGACAGCACCAGCATCGGATCTTTGCCGCCGAGTTCCAGGCTGACGGGGGTGAGCCGGCGTGCGGCACGCTCCATGATCTTCTTGCCGGTGGCCGTCGATCCGGTGAACTGGATGAAGTCGACGTTGTCGATCAGCGCCTCGCCTACCTCACGCGCGCCCTGGACGATCTCGAACACCGGCGGCGCCCCGATTTCCTCCCAGCCACGTGCGATGAGTTCATCGGAGAGGGGCGTCCGCTCCGAGGGCTTGAGCAGCACAGAACAGCCCGCCAACAGTGCCGGAATTACATCCCAATATCCAAGTGCCACAGGGTAATTCCAGGGCGAAATGACACCTACGACCTTACGGGGCCGCTGATGCAGCGTGATCTTCTTAGTATTCATGGCCATCGACGACGCCGGCCGCGACTCGGGTGCCAAAAACTCCGCCGCACGCGGTGCGTAGTACGCGATGATCGCCAGAATCGACGGAATTTCGATGCCCGCGTCGATCTTGGACTTGCCGGTCTCGGCGATCAGTTGGGCCTCGATACGGGGTGTGTTATCGGTCAGCCACTGCGCGAAACGCGCCAGTACCTTGCCACGCCCCTCGGGGCCGAGACGTTCCCATGACGGCTGCGCCCTCGCCAGTTGCGCGGTGATTACGGGGATATCCGAGGGATCGGTCCAGTTCACCTGCCCAACAACCTGCCCATTCGCGGGATTGCGCACGTCGCGAGCGGCGTGATGGGCGGCAGTGGCGAGATTTTCAGACGTCGTTGTCATTAGAGGAGTCTAGGCACGAGGTGACCCACGTCGCATCCCTACCGGTTGGTTGGGATGATCCCGCGCAGGTAGGCAGCTTGGCCCAGATGCTGGGCGCAGTCATCGACGATGCTGACCAACCGGGCACTCGCCGTGACCGGCGGGTCCCAGTGTCTGTCGACGACGCGTGCGAGTTCGGAATCGGTAAGACTCTCGACATAGCGCAGCGTCATCTCGTGCACCTCCTCGTAATAGCCGCTGAGTAGATCGACCGTCGCGACGACCTTGGCCACGTCCGCCGGTGTGTGCCCGTAACCGTTGGAATCGGCGGGCAGGTCGAGGCCGAATCGCGGCTCCCAGCCCCGGGCCGTCCACAGCGGCTCGTCCCCCGTGATGGCACAGATCTGCACATCCTGGCATCGGGCCGAATGCCAAATCAGCCAGGCGATGCTGTTCGCATCCGGCTTGGGGCGATACGCCAATGCGGAATCGGGAAGACCGTCGGTCACCTCGCCGACGTGTTCGATGATCCGAGTAAAGCTGTCACGCAACAGTTCCCGCGCCGACGCAGCCACCAGAAAGTCCGTCATGGTTTGACGGTACGCCCGGGCTTGGGCACCGCCTTGGTGGCAGGTGCGGTCATCGTCAACGCGCCCGCCGCACAGCCACAGACAAGCACCGCGAAGATCGGCAGTACCAAAGCGGTATTGAGCGAGAGGGCATCGGCCACCCAGCCGATGAGTGCGGGTCCGCCCAGTACCGCGACGTAACCGGTGCCGACAACCCGCGACAGCACGCGGCCCTCGTGTTGTTCGTCGATATTGCCCGCGACGGTGAACACCTGCGGGACGCCACCGGCGAGCCCGAGGCCCACCGCCGCCCAACCCACCAACGTCAACGGCAGCACCGGAGAGGCGATGACGATCAGCATCCCGACAGCCGCCAGGGCGCAACCCCACCGCAGCACCGGAACCCTCCCCACCCGCTCCACGAGCTTGTCGACGGTAAACCGGCCCAGCGTCATCGCGAGCATGAATACCCCAAAGGCGAACGCGCCTTGGGAATGGGAGGCGCCCAAATGCTCCTGCGCGTGCAGACTGCTCCAGTCCGTGGCCGACCCCTCCGACAGCATGAGCAAGAACGCCAGCAAGCCGAGCGTCAGCACCTGGCCCCGGCGACACGTCATGGGTGGCGGCAGGGTGTACGGCACCGTGTCCGGCGCTTCTACTTCGCCCGCCCGCAGCGTGTCGCGGAGCAGCACAGTGGCTGAGCACGCCAGCAGCGCCAGGCACAGCACGGTGACACCGAGCACCGTCTCCCAGACCTTGATGTGCAGGGCGAACGCGGCCGACCCGATTCCCGCACCCACCACGTTGCCCACGGAGAACACCCCGTGAAATGAGGCCATGATCGGGCGGCCGTGGAAACGCTCGACGTCGACCGCCGCGGCGTTCATCGCGACATCGGTGACACCCACGGCGACGCCGCAGAGGACCGCACCGAGACCGGCGACCCACACGGCGTGGGCTGCCAGCGGAATGTTGACGCCGAGGGCCATCGCCGCACCGCCCGCGACCGCGATCGGACCGCTTCCGAATCGGTCGACGAGCACACCACTGAGCTGCATGCCCAGCAGTGCGCCGACCCCGAGCCCCAACACCACGAAGCCCAGCACCGTCGAGGACATCCCCGTGGCCTGCTTCATGGTCGGCAGGTGCACGGCCCAGGTGGCCACCACGAGCCCGAACGATGCGAATACACCGATTACGGCAATCCGCATCCGCAGCGGCTTCGTCAAGAAAAGATCCTCACCTAGGGCATTGAGCCAACGACCGCGCGCCCACCACGACCTCGGCGAGCAGCACTCACCGGTACCTCTTGACCACAGTACTGATCAGCGCTACGCAAGGCCGAGTCGCCACATGACCGGCCATATATATTCCTTGATATTCATATGATTCGATGGTGATATGGCGTCATGGATGCCTTCATGGTGATCGCCGATCCGACCCGACGCCGGATCATCGACACCTTGCGCGAGGGGGCGGCCGATGTCACGACCCTGATAGAACGGCTCGATCTTTCGCAGTCGCTGGTGTCCAAGCACCTGAGTGTCCTGCGCGACGCGGGCACAGTTCGGGTGGAGGTCGCCGGGAAACGCCGCGTGTACCACCTGGCGGACGATCCCCTCCCTGCCGTGCTGGCCTGGGTGACGCCCTATCACCGCACGTGGGCCAACGCGTTCGATCACCTGACATTTCTCATCGACAACGACTGCGGCACCCATGACGACAAGGAAGAGGACAACCGTGACTAATCCCCTGGCCGCCACCCTCACACCGTGCGATGACCACGAAGGCAGATGGGTCCTCACCATGTCCCGCGGACCTACGCCATCCGCCGGAGGCGGTCTGGCAGTGGCTTATCGACCCCGACAGGTTGCGTCAGTGGTCGCCCGCCATACCCGATCGCCCCTTGGATTCGGTGGGAGCCGCCCGGGTTCAGGAGACCGCCGCCGATCCGGTGCTCGACGGCGAGGTGCTCACCGTCGACCCGCCTCGCGAGCTCATCCATCGCTGGGGTCCCGATGACACCCTGCGCTGGCGAATCGAACCCACGGAGGATGGGTGCCGGCTGACCCTCGAGCATTCGATGTCCGATCGCGGTAACGCCTCCAGCAATGCCGGCGGTTGGCACATCTGCCTGGACACTCTCACTCTCGCCATCGACGGGACGCCGCGAGGCCGGGTCGTCGGCCTTGATGCCATGACACATGACTGGCAAAGCCTCAATGATAGGTACGCGGCGATACTCGGATAAGCCCTCGCAGAATTTGCGGTAATCCCTCGCGCACACTCCAGGATCGGCCAGTTAATTTGGGTATAAATCTGCACCAAAAAATAGCGGTTGAACAGGCACTACCCACGTAGTGGCAACTATGCCGCGATCACCTGATTTGACGGGTCTGAGCACTGCGAAATTGCTTTGCTCAAATTACTCTCAGGCCACCGCATTCGGCATCGGCGCCGAATGCACGGGAGGGGTCCTGATGGCTGCGCAGCATTCGGTTTTGGGGAAACGTCACTCACACTCAAGCGCTCGATAGCCACTGCGGCAGCGGTGGCGGCGACCTGCACGGTTCTGGCACCGGTCGCGATGGAGTCGCGACCATCGCCTCAACGCTCGTGTCCTATGTCATCGGAGTCGGCGGCAACAACGACGGCGCCAGCGCCAACATCCCCGCCAAGATCGGCCATAAGTTCGTCACCGAGTCTGACATCTACACACCAGTGTCGTATCCGGGCGCCGTCTGGCCGGTCAGCGGCATCACCGCACCCACCTTCAAGACATCAGTAACCGAAGGCAACGCCAACCTCAATGCGGCGATCGATCAAGCCCCACTCGAACTCCGACGGGGGCCACTCAGGGAGTAACGCGGCGTGACGCCGCCTGCAGGCATTATCGCCCCGGCGGCTGTGCCCTGCCCTGCACCGTGGTGGGACGTCCCCTAAAACAGCTCACCGAGTACGGGTAGTCCTGAGTCATCACGTAGTGATAGGTGTCAACGTCCCTGCCGTCCAGACTCACAGTGCTCGTGATGCCATGACACTCGTCGAGATCGTTGGTGGTGAGGGTGTTTCCGTCTCCCACGCGTGCCCCGGTGATGGGAAAACCATCCAGCGCGTAGCCGACCACCTCAGCGACATGTGCCTTCGCCAGACACGGGCTGGGTGTGTGGTAGTGGTAGCTGCCCGTCACCTCCGGATGCCCTGAGCAGTCGTCCTGCACCTCCCACGCCCCCGCATCGCGCCCCACCGCGTCAAGGGCACTGAACAACACCACACCCGACAGCATCACGCCCACCTCATGGCCGATGCACTGCGGCGTGCCATAGGTGGGCTCAGCGGCCAGCACATACGTCAGCTCTTGCGCGGCGATGGCGTTCGGGTTGCGGTCGTACTGGTACGCGGTGTCATCGGTCGCGATCGGGAACCGCCCGGTGGTGTGGTTTCGGGGCAAGTCGTTGGTCTTGATCACCCGGGCAGCCCCGGATTTCGTTTCGGCGAACGCGCCGTCGTGTTGTACATGCCCCTGGACATGCGCCTTCCTGGCCGGGTAGTACCACGTGCCGTCCTCGGAGAACCACGGCCCACGGACATGTGCACCGATGGCCAGCCCAAAACTCTGCGCGTACCGCGGGCACGCGAACACGTACCCGGGACGCGGGCCAGCTGTCACGATCTTCCCGTCCCCCACGGGAAGCCTGCCATCAGCGAAAACGTCACCATAGTTGTGGGCGATATCGAGCGTCAGGGGCTCAGGCTGCACCTCCGGCGGCGCGGAGCAGGCTCCGACCATCGCCAGACAAATCAGCCAGATCAAAACCCCCGGATTCCGCACGGCACCAAGTCAAACATCAGCCCTCACCCCGGAAACGACGTATACCTCCTCGGGCCCGGGCCGATGATGATCTTCCCCAGCCCACACCACTCCCGGCGCAATGGTCGTGATCAGGGCTTTCGCGCCACTGTCATCCTCCCAGAGCGGTTGAATGGTCACCCCGGGGAAGAGCTCGATCGGCTCGACGTCGGCAGCCGATTTCCGCGCGCACCCGGGAGCATTGGGACCGAACTGACCCGGATCTCCCTGGGTGCTCGTCATGCGTGGAGCAACCCCATCCGGGGATGTGGGCATTCCTCATGTGAGCACTCGGCACCGCGTCGCCTAGAATGGATGAATGCCAGCCAAGACCGAACCAGCCGCGATCGACGACATCGAGCCGCTGGCCGACGAGACTGCCCACCAGGCGCAGCGCGTCGTCGCCGCCTACGCAAACGATGCCGACGAGTGCCGCATGCTGCTCGCGATGCTGGGTATCGGGCCAACCAAGGTCGACGCGTAACTCGATACGTTTCCCTCTGAGAAACAAACATGGTGCCTCCATCGGATGATCGATCGCCGGTAGAGGCTGTCGCGGGCACGTCCGACTTCGTCGTCGTTGCCAACCGCCTCCCGATCGACCTGGTGAAGCTGCCCGACGGCTCTACGACGTGGAAACGCAGCCCTGGCGGGCTCGTCACCGCGATGGAACCGCTGCTGCGCAAGCGTCGCGGCGCCTGGGTGGGCTGGCCCGGAGTTCCCGACGTCGACGTCGCCCCGGTCTCCGAGGACGACATGGTGCTGTACTCGGTCCGCCTCTCTACTGAGGAGGTTGCCGAGTATTACGAGGGCTTCTCCAATGCCACCCTGTGGCCGCTGTATCACGATGTGATCGTCAAGCCGGAATATCACCGTGAGTGGTGGCAGGCATATGTCGACGTGAATCGTAAGTTCGCGGAGGCAACGGCAGCAGTCGCCGCCGAGGGCGCGACGGTATGGGTCCAGGACTACCAGCTGCAGTTGGTACCCAAGATGCTGCGCATGCTGCGGCCGGATCTGACGATCGGCTTCTTCCTGCACATTCCGTTCCCGCCTGTGGAGCTGTTCATGCAGATGCCGTGGCGTACCGAGATCGTGGACGGCCTGCTGGGCGCCGACCTCATCGGATTCCACCTGGCCGGCGGTGCCCAGAACTTCATGTACCTGGCGCGAAGGTTGGTGGGTGCCAGCACATCTCGTGCATCGATCGGCGTGCGCTCGCGGTTCGGTGAGATCCGGGTGGGCTTCCGCACCGTGAAGGTGGGCGCCTTCCCCATCTCCATCGATTCGACACAGCTCGACAGTGTGTCCCGCAGCAAACAGATCCGCCAGCGCGCCAAGGAGATTCGCGCCGAGCTCGGCGGACCACGCAAGATCCTGCTGGGCGTCGATAGGCTCGACTACACCAAGGGCATCGACATCCGGCTGCGCGCCTACGAGGAACTACTCGCCGAGGGCCGCGCCAGCAGCAGCGACACCGTCTTCATCCAGCTCGCCACGCCCAGTCGCGAACGCGTCGACAGCTACAAGAAGATGCGTGGCGACGTGGAACAGCAGGTGGGCCACATCAACGGCGAGTTCGGCGAGGTCGGACACGCGGTGGTGCATTACCTACACCGCCCGGTGCCCCGCGAGGACCTCATCGCCTTCTTCGTCGCCGCCGATGTCATGTTGGTGACACCGCTGCGCGACGGCATGAATCTGGTGGCCAAGGAGTACGTCGCATGCCGCAGCGATCTGGGCGGCTCACTGGTGCTCTCCGAATTCACCGGAGCAGCAGCAGAATTACGTCAGTCTTATCTGGTCAATCCGCACGATATCGATGGCGTGAAGGACGGTATCGAGTCGGCGCTCAACCAGGCTCCCGAGGAAGGGCGGCGCCGGATGCGGGCGCTGCGCCGTCAGGTGCTCGTTCACGACGTGGATCGGTGGGCGCGCGCGTTCCTGGAAGCGCTAGCGACACCAGCCACCGGTGATTCGATCGCACCGGAGCAGCCCGCGGTATTGGGCGGCGAGCCCCTCTAAAGCGGCGTGATGTAGGAGATCAACCATTTGTCTCCGGAGCGCGTGTAGTCCACCTGAATCGATGACGAGTCGTACACGGGGGTGCGCGACTGGTCGGTGATGGTGCGATTCATGTACACCACCACTTGCGCCGAATCTCTATGCGCGGCAATGATCCCGGTGCCCACGACACTGGTCTGGCTGACGATCTTGCGCTGCTTGGCCTGCGGGATGATCTCCCTGTTCGCCTTGTCTTCGAACTCACGCCGGTACTCGGGGGTCAACCCCGCGTACTGTTCGTCAAGGCTGCGCTCGACGGTCTGGTAGTCGTATCCGAAGATGCTTCCCACCTGCTTACCGGCCTGTTTGATCAGCGTCTCACCCGCGTCCCGACTGGCAACCGTGTCAACCCTGTGCCAGTACATGCCGCCGGCCACGGCAGACAAACCGATCACTGCCAGCACCACAATCGCGACGAAAGTTCTTGTCAGCCAACGCATCAGCTCTGCCCATCCGGCCAACGCAAGTCATATGCGGTCATGTTTCCTTGCTGGTCCTCGGCGACGATCATCCGCATGCGGTACGACTTGGAGGGCTCGTTGACCCCCGAGTCGGCGTTGGTGAGCGTCACACGCGCGGAGATGAGGATCGACGCCTTCTTGCTTATCTCGTCGACGCTCTCCAGGCTCGCCTTCTTGATCACCACCTCGGAGCTGGTCCCGGTTTGGTGATACAGCGCTTTGAGATTGGCAGTGTTGTCGGGGTTGAACGTGCCCCGCAGCGGTCCGCTGGTGCTATTGACGAACTGGTCGACGTTCTTGTCGATGCTGTCCTGGCTATAGGTCATCATGTTCGTCACCGTCTGCACGGCGGTGTCGACGAAGCGCTGATCGCGCGCGGCCCGGAGGTCGTCCTGGTGTTGCGCACGCCCCATGAGCGCCAGCGCCAACCCCAGCGCGCCGATGAGCACTACCGCCAGTACGGCCGCCGCCCACGTCACAGCGCGCGTGTTTCCTAGCCGGCGGGAGTCGGCAACCGAAGGCTCGGTCTTCGACCGGACCTCGGTGCGGCCCAAGGACACACTGATGGTCTCGGCACCGATCTCACTGGTCGGGCCGGCCGGCCGAGCCGCCCGCCGCCGGGTTGTCTGTGCCGAGCCGCCCGCGCGAACAGTCTCGGGCTGCGATGACGGGGTCGTCGTGTCTTCTTCGATCATACCGGCTTCGGTCCCAACATCAGATCCGCCCACGTCTCCGCCTCGCTACCACGATCCAACGCGGGCGCATAGACGCTCGGCTGATTGTTGGCATCAAGAAACACACCATTCTTCGGATCGTAGGCACGTGC